>JAGOBT010000343.1 GCA_017999135.1 Burkholderiaceae bacterium | reverse complement strand
AGCGGGAAGTTCGGTCCGGCATGGGACCTGATGAAACGCTGGGATGGGGTGGCTGATGGGACTCGAACCCACGACGACCAGAATCACAATCTGGGACTCTACCAACTGAGCTACAGCCACCGTCGAGCTCGCAAGTATAGCGCGGGCCAGTCCGGTGGTCAGGGCTTGTTGGCTGACGCGGCCGCAGCAGCAGCCACCGGGTCAACCTGCTTGGTGGCCTTGTAGCGGGTGCTCAGCGCACGGTAGTACGCCTCGGCCTCGGCACGGGCCCAGGCCTGGGCGTACTGGCCCTTCAGCGCCTGGTTTTCCTCGGGCTGGATGTCCCGCGCCATCAGCTTGTCGATGCGGGCCACCAGGTAGCCCTCGCCAGGCAGGGACACGCCCACCACCGCCGGCAGCTTGGTGGCGTCGGCCGCCAGCACCGCCTCGAGCGCGTCACGCGACAGGTCGCCCGGCTGCGCCCGCGAGACCACGGCCGGGCCGGTCAGCGTGCCGCTGGCGGGGTCGGCCTTGAGTTGCGCCAGCCGCGCTTCACCGTCCTTGCGCGCCAGCGCCTCGGCCTGGGTGGCGACCAGGCGCTGGCGCACGGCGTCGCGCACCTCGGCCAGCGGCAACGTGCGGGCCGGCTGGTGCTGCACCACGCGAGCGGCGGTCAGCTGGTTCGGGCCGGTTTCGACGGCGTCGGTGTTGCGCTTGTTCTTGATGGCCTCGTTGCCGAACACCGCATCCAGCAGCTTGGCCGACACCAGCGGGCCGCTGGCGCCGGGCAGGGGCTGGCGGCGCACGGTGGCGGTCTTCTTCTCGAGCTTGAGCTTGTCGATCACCGGCTGCAGGCTGTCGGATTGCTCGTAGACGGTGTTGGTGAACTGCTCGGCAGCCTCGGCCCACTTCTGGCTGGCGCCCTGCTGGCGCACTTCGTCCTCGATGGCTGCGCGCACCGCCTCGAAGGGCTTCTTCTCGCCACCGCGCACCGCCTCCAACTGGATGATGTGGTAGCCGAAGTCGGACTCGACCACGTTGCTGATCTCGCCCGGCTTCATCGCGAAGGCGGCATCCTCGAACGGCTTGACCATCGCGCCGCGGCCGAAGTAGTCCAGGTCGCCGCCATTGGGCGCCGAGCCCGGGTCGTCGGAATTCTTCTTGGCCAGGTCGGCAAAGCCGGCCGGGTTCTTGCGCGCGTCGGCCAGCAGCGCCTCGGCCTTGGCCTTGGCCTTCTGCTTGACGTCGGCCGGTGCGTCCTTGGCGGCCTGCACAAGGATGTGGCGGGCGCGGCGCTCTTCGGCCGCGGTGTAGCGGCTGGCGTTCTCGGTGTAGTACTTGCGCAGGTCTTCCTCGGGCACGGCCACCGCCTTCTTCAGCACCGCCAGGTCAAGCACCACATATTCGATGCTGGCCTGCTCAGGCGCGCGGAACAGTGCCTCGTTCTGCTTGTAGAAGGCTTCGATGTCGGCGTCGGTGGGGGCCACCTTGGCCAGGTAGTCGGGCGCGCTGAACTTGGTGAAGCGGATCTCGCGGCGCTGCAGCAACGCGTCCAGCGCCTGGTTCACTGGCGCGGTGGCCACCAGCACCGACCCGGTGATGCCGCCTTGCACCTGCTGAATCGTCAGGTCCTGGCGCAGGCGCTGCTCGAAGGCAGCCACGCTCATGCCCTGGGCGGCGATCAGGTCCTTGTTGATGCTGTTGTCGGCATTGCGCAGCATGGCGAACTGCGGATCGGTGACGAACAGGCGCTGCAGCCGTTCGGGGCTGACGGTGAGGTGCAGCTTGTCGCTGGCCACGGCCAGCACCCGCTCACGCACCAGGGCGTCCAGCGTCTGGGCGCGGGCCTCGGGGGAATCGAGCAGCTTGGGGTCGATCTCGGGCCGCTGCTGGCGCACCCGCTGGGCCTGCTGCTGGTGCGACGCGTCCCACTCGGCCTGGGTGATCTTCTGGCCATCCACCTTGGCCACCGAGGCATTGGCACCTTCGGTCATGCCCGAATAGCCCTGGATGCCGAACACCACGAACGACGGCAGGATCAGGAGCAGGATCAGGCCGAGAAACAGCCGGTTGTGCTTGCGGACGAAATCAAACATGGTGACAGCCTCGGGACGGCACTGGCGCTGCCACGGCGCGCCTGGCGGCTGCGGCGTGGCCGGGGGATGCGGTGGTGGGTGCTGAGGGGTTCGAACCCCCGACCTACGCCTTGTAAGGGCGCCGCTCTACCAACTGAGCTAAGCACCCGCAAACCCGGCATTGTCAGGCATCCGGGCACCGCGCAGAGGCGGTGCGGCTGCCAGGGCCTCAGTTCAGTGCGTCTTTCAGGCCCTTGCCGGGCCGGAACTTCGGCACCTTGGCCGACTTGATCTTGATGGCTGCCCCGGTGCGCGGGTTGCGACCGGCGCGCGCGGCACGCTTGGTGACGGCAAAGGTGCCGAAGCCGACGATGGACACGCTGCCGTTCTTCTTGAGGGTGGTCTTGACCCCGCCGATCAGGGCCTCCAGCGCGCGGGTGGCGGCGGCCTTGGAGATGTCGGCCTGCTCGGCGATGTGCTCGATCAGCTCAGCTTTGTTCACGGACTCACTCCCTCTCGATGCTGTCTCTTCGGTGCACTTCTCGCCGGCCGGTGCCGGGGCGCTGGCGGCGGCTGGGGCACGTGTCGGGACACTGTCTGTCCACACTGTGGTGCGGATCATTACAGCGGTGCACCCCGGCACTGTCAAGCCAGCCGGGCGCAGTTTAGGTGGATTCAGGACACCCATCCGTACGGTCGCGGGGCATGGCAATCCCGGGGTGACAAACGCACTGAAATCCATTGCAGCCCGGGCCGGTGTCAGCGCCCAGCAGGCCGCAGCACCAGGCCCACGCCGAAGGCGCACAGTGCCATGCCGGCCCAGCCGGTGGCGGCCATGCGCTCGGCGAACAGCCACCAGGCCAGCAGCGCGGTGCAGGGCGGCACCAAATACAGCAGGCTGGTGACCCGGGTGGCCGCGCCGCGCTGGATCAGCACCATCAGCAGCGAGCTGCCGCCCAGCGTGAGCACCAGCACCGACCAGGCCAGCGCCACCAGCAGATCGGGGTGCCACACCAGCGCGCCCGGCTCCAGCCAGGCCAGCGGCGCCGACACTGCCAGCGCCGCGGCGATCTGCACGAAGTTGCCGCTGCGCACATCGGCGGGCAACACATGGTGCTTCTGGTAAAGGGTGCCGGTGGTGATGGAGGCCAGCGCCAGCAGGGCCAGGCCCAGGTTGGCCGGCGTCACCTCACCCAGGCTGAGCTTGGGCCACACCACGGTGACCAGGCCAGCCAGGCCCAGCAGCAGGCCGGCCCATTGCTGGCGGGTGACGGCCGGCTGCCCGGCCGCCGCCACCCGGCTGACCCACAGCGCGGTGAACAGCGGCTGCAGCCCGACGATCAGCGCCGCCGTGCCGGCCGGCATGCCCAGCTTGACGGCCGCCCACACGCCACCCAGGTAGCCGGCATGCATCAGCACGCCGCTGACGGCCAGGTGGCCCCACTGCGCGCGGCCTTGCGGCCAGGGGGCGCGTGCGATGGCGATCCACACGCCGAAGGCCAGCAGCGACAACGCATAGCGCCAGCTGAGAAAGGTGAGCGGCGGCGCGTGCGGCATGGCCAGCCGGGCCACCACGAAGCCGGTGCTCCAGATCGCCACGAACACCCAGGGCATGGCGGCCAGCCAGGCCTGCTGGCGGCCGGTGGCGGCAACGCTCATTTCGCCTTGGCGCGGATCTCGGGCAAGGCGCGTTGCAGGTAGTACACCATCGACCAGATCGTTAGCACGCAGGCCACCAGAATCAGCACCGTGCCCCAGATGCGGGTGTCGATCACGCCGAACAGCGCGCCGTCGTACAGCAGGAACGGGATGGCCGTCATCTGCGTGGCCGTCTTCAGCTTGCCCAGCATGTGCACCGCCACGCTGCGCGAGGCGCCGATCTGCGCCATCCATTCACGCAGCGACGAGATGGCGATTTCGCGGCCGATGATCACCAGCGCCACCAGCACATGCACCCGGCTCAGGTCGACCAGCACCAGCAGCGCGGCGCACACCAGGAACTTGTCGGCCACCGGATCGAGAAAGGCGCCGAACGCCGAGGTCTGGTTCAGCTTGCGCGCCAGCCAGCCGTCGAGCCAGTCGGTCAGCGCGAACACCACGAACATCACCGACGCCACCAGGTTGCGCGTGGCGGCGTCCAGCGGCAGGTAGTACACGCCCACCAGCAGCGGGATGGCGACGATGCGCGCCCAGGTCAGCAGTGTCGGCAGCGTGAGGAACATGGGGCCATTGTGCAGGACGGCCCCGCAAGACCCCTGGCGCTACAGATCCAGCGTGCGTGGCTTGAAGCGGCGCTGGTTGTCGAACAGGAAGGTCTCGGTGAAGCGCCAGGGCCGCGGCAGGTGGGCCACCGGGCCGAACGGCGCTGCCCGCTGCACCGCGGCGATGGCCAGTTGCACCGTGTCGACCGCCTGGCCCGGGCGGCGCAGCACCTGGATGCGGCGCACGCTGCCGTCGCGGTTGAGTTCGACCTCCAGCACCGGGATGGCCAGCGC
>JAGOBT010000342.1 GCA_017999135.1 Burkholderiaceae bacterium | reverse complement strand
CACCATCACCATGGAAATCGCGGTGCTGACGCCGCCGGTGGGCCTGAATCTCTATGTCATCCAGGGCATCAGCCGTGGCAGCATCACCATCGGCGAGGTCATCCATGGCTGCCTGCCGTTCATCGCCAGCATGCTGGTGCTGATCGCGCTGCTGATCGTGATGCCCGAAACCGCAACCTGGCTTCCAAAAGCCATGAAGTGACCACCCGGTTCGGGGCCGCGCTGCCGTGGTGGCGCACGGTGCATCGGCCCAAATGACATGCTGACATGCCAGCTGGCCGGGGGGCGACCGCGATGGAACTGAAGTGGCTCGATGACTACATCGCGCTCATCGAGACCGGCAGCTTCTCGGCTGCAGCACAGCGCCGCCATGTGTCGCAGCCCGCGTTCTCGCGCCGCATCCAGATGCTCGAAGACTGGCTGGGCGTCACCCTGATCGACCGGGCGCGCAAGCCGCTGCAGTTCACGCCGGTGGCCGCCGAGAGCCAGGCCGCCTTCCGCAGCCTGGTGGCGCGCATCTATGAATTTCGCGCAACGCTCAAGTCCGAATCGCTCGATGCCGCCGATCTGACCATCGCCGCGCAGCACACGCTGGCGGCGTCGTATCTGCCGGCCTTTCTGAAGCGGCTTCACCGGCTGGCGCCCGAGCCGAACTTCAGGATCCGCTCGGAGAACCGCAGCGACGCCGTGGCCATCCTCATGCGCGGGCACGCAGAGATCCTGCTGGCCTATGAAACCGCACAGGCGCCCTGCGGCATTCCGCCGGCCATTGCCCAGCGCCAGCTGCTCGGCGTCGACAAGCTGGTGCTGGTGGCCGCACCAGCCTTGCAGGCGTCGCTGCGCAACCCGCACACACAGGCGCCGCCGGTGCCGATGCTGTGCTTTCCGCCCGACAGCTTCTTTGGCCAGCTGGTGCGCTTCGAGGCCCTGCCCGCGCTGATGCGCCAGCAGCAGGTGGCCGTGCGCTGCGTCAGCGAATTCGCCATGGGCCTGCGTGAACTGGCCCTGGTGGGGCAAGGTGCCGCCTGGCTGCCAGAGTCGCTGGTGGCCGACGACCTGCAGCGTGGCCGCCTGCTGGCGATGGAAGCGCTGGGCAAGTCGGTGGCGATGGACATCGTGGCGTACTTCGCGGTGCGTTTCGGCACCAAGGGCGACCTGCTGCAGCGCCAGTTGCAGGCGCTGCGTGAACAGCCCATGCCGGCGCCGGATGCGTTGGCAGTCGCCCCGCCAGCAGGCCATTCGCCGCGGCGCCGCACCCGGCCAGCGCGCCCATGACCCCCGGCGCTCCACAGGGCCCCGCCGGGCCGGCTGCACCGTCGCTGCTGCGCGCAGGCTGGCAACGGTGCTGGCTGCTGGCGCCCGGTTTTGCGCTGGCTGGCGTGATTGCGCTGGCCGCCACCTTTGTCTCCCGGTTGCACAGCGGGCCGCAGCTGCTGTATGCGCTGCTGTTCGGCGTGGCATTCAACTACCTGGTGCAGGACAGCCGCACGCGGCCGGGCATCGACTTCAGCGGCCGCGCCGTGCTGCGGCTGGGGGTGGGCCTGCTGGGCGCGCGCATCACGGCCGCCCAGATCATGGACCTGGGTTGGCAGACGGCGCTCACCGTGGTTGCCGCCACGGTCACCACGCTGGTGTGCGGCCTGGCCGTGAGCCGCTGGCTGGGCATGAGCCGCGCCCAGGGCGTGCTGTCGGGCGGCGCGGTGGCGATCTGCGGCGCATCGGCGGCGCTGGCCATCTCGGCGGTGCTGCCGCGCGAGAAGGCAGGCGACCGCTTCACGCTGATGGTGGTGGTGGCAGTCACCATCCTGTCGACCCTGGCGATGATCACCTACCCGTTGATCGCCCGGCTGCTGGCCTTGCCGCCGCCGCTGGCCGGGCTGTTCATCGGCGGCACCATCCATGACGTGGCCCAGGTGGTCGGCGCCGCCTTCACGCTGAACACCGAGACGGGCGATCTGGCCACCATCGTCAAGCTGTTCAGGGTGGCGCTGCTGGCGGTGGTGGTGGTGGTGGTGTCGGCCGCGTTCAAGGGCGAACGGGAGCGGGCGCAGGCCGAGCATGCCGCCGGCCGCCAGCCCGCCCGGCAGCCGTTGATCCCCTGGTTCCTGTGGCTGTTCATCGGCATGGTGGTCATCAACTCGGCCGGCGTGCTGCCGGCGCCGGTGCAGGCGGGCGTCAGCAGCGTGTCGCGCGCCTGCCTGGTGGTGGCCATCGCCGCCCTGGGCATGAAGACCAGCTTCCACGAACTGGCCCGCATGGGCTGGCGGCCGCTGGCGCTGATCGTCATCGAGACGGTGTGGATTGCCGCCTTCGTGCTGGCGGTGGTGGTCTTCAGTCGCTGACCAGCCAGGCGCGCCATGTCGCGCAGCAGCGGCCTGTGCGGTTCAAGGCCGCCGGCGCCAGCTAGAACAGGCGGTGCAACTGCGCATAGCGCAGCAGTTCCACCGCATTGCCCACGCCCAGCTTCTGGCGGATCAGGGTCTGGTGGTTCGACACCGTCTTGGCGCTCAGATGCAGGCGTTCGGCGATGACATCCAGCGCATCGCCGGCCAGCAAGCCCTGCAGCACCTGGAACTCACGCGGTGACAGCGCCAGGTGCGGCGCCTGCGCCGCCGGCTGGGCCGGGGCAGCGGCGATGTCGGGCGAGAGCACGCGCTGCTCACCGGCGGCCACACGGCGCAGAGCGGCCACCAGCACCTCGGGCGGGCTGCTCTTGGTGACGAAGCCATCGGCACCCGCCGCCAGGGCCTGCGCCACCATCGCCGGGCTGTCGTGCATGCTGAACACCAGCCGGCGCAGCACCGGCCAGCGCAGCGCGATGCGGCGCAACAGGTCGAAGCCGCTGCGCCCTGGCATCGACAGGTCGAGCACGATCACATCCACCGGCGGCGGCTGGCGCTGCTGCAGCAGCGCATAGGCGGCATCGGCATCGCCGCACTCGGCGCTGACCACGCAGTCGGGCTCCAGTTCCAGCAGGCGGCGGTAGCCCGCACGCACCACGGCGTGGTCGTCGACCAGCATCACATGCAATGTCATCCCTGGGTTTCCCCAGCACAGATCGGGAAGTTTTCCCGGGCTCCCAGGCCCAAGCTTTGCAGACACATCGGCAACGTTCCAACACCACAACGAGGAGACTCCCCACCATGTTCCCACGCCTGCGTTGCACCGCCCTGGCCGCCATCGCCGCCATCACCGCCACCGGCGCATCCAGCGTGCTGGCCCAGGCCACCCCGGCCCAGCAGGTGGAGGTGATCGGCACCTCGCCGCTGGCCGGCCTGGGCGTCGACCGCAACCTGCTGCCCTATGCCAGCCAGACGGTGCGCCGCGGCGCACTGGACCAGGCCCAGGGCGACCACATGACCGACTACCTGGCACGGCGCATGCCGGGCATGCAGGTCAACGACATCCAGGGCAGCCCGTTCCAGGCCGATCTCACCTACCGCGGCTACCGCGCGTCGGGCCTGCTGGGAGCGTCGCAGGGGCTGTCGGTGTACCTGGACGGCGTGCGCATCAACGAGCCCTTCGGCGATGTCATCCACTGGGACATGGTGCCCGAGTTCGCGCTGCAGTCGCTCACCGTGCTGCCTGGGGCCAACCCGAGCTTCGGCCTGAACACCCTGGGCGGCGCCATCGTGCTGGAGACGGTGGACGGCCGCAGCGCCGAGGGCCTGCGCGCCGAGGTGGGCTTCGGCAGCCACGGCCGCAAGCGTGCCGAAGTGGGCCTGGGCCAGCGCCATGCCAACGGCTGGCACAGCTATGTGGGCGGCACGGTGTTCGACGAACACGGCTGGCGCGACCATTCCCCCGGCAAGCAGGCGCTGGTGCTGGCGCGCATCGGCCGCAGTGACGGCGGCACCGACTGGAGCGTGGGCGTGCTGGGCGGCAGCGCCACCCTGGTGGGCAACGGCCTGCTGCCCAGCGTGACGCTGGACGACGGCGATGCCACGCCCGACCTGTATGCCGCGTCGCGCAGCGCCGTGTTCACGCACCCCGACCGCACCAAGAACCGCCTGGCCCAGGCCACGGTCAACTTCAGCCAGCAGCTGGGCGCGGGCAGCCGCCTGCAGGCCCTGGCCTATGCCCGCAACAGCCAGCGCGACACCGTCAACGGCGACGGCGCCGAAGACTTCGACCCGCTGCAGCCCGACGAGAACGCGTCGCTGAACACCACCGCCACCCGCCAGTCGGCCTGGGGCGCGGCGCTGAGCCTGGCACAGCGCAGCGGCGCGCACCAGTGGCAGGTGGGTGCCAGCATCGACGCAAGCCGCGTGCGCTACCGCCAGCTGGAACAGGAAGGCAGCTTCGACGCCACCCGTGGCGTGCTGGCGGGTGACGAAGACGCCGAGCTCAGCGCGTCGGTCACCGGCAAGAGCCTGCACCTGGGCCTGTATGCCACCGACACCTGGCAGCTGGCGCCGGGCACCCATGTCACCGCCACGCTGCGCGCCAACCGCAGCCGGGTCAGCAACACCCTGACCACGGTGGACGACGACACCGGCGTGCTGGAAGCCAAGCCCAAGGAGAGCTTCACCTACACCAGCCTGAACCCG
>JAGOBT010000341.1 GCA_017999135.1 Burkholderiaceae bacterium | reverse complement strand
TGTTTGCCGGCAGCCAGATGTTGGTGGCGGTGGAAGACGTGGGCCGCCACAACGCCATCGACACCATCGCCGGCTGGATGGGCCTGCACGGCGTGCACGGCGCCGACAAGACCTTCTACACCACCGGCCGGCTGACCAGCGAGATGGTGATGAAGTCGGCCCAGATGGGTGTGCCGATCATCGTCTCGCGCAATGGCGTCACCGCCATGGGCCATGCACTGGCCGAGCAGCTGGGCATGACGCTGTTCGGCCGGGCTGCCAACCGGCACTTCCTCTGCTACACCGGGTTCGAGCGCTTCGACGCCGAACCCGAGGCCCGCCCCGCACCGGTGCGGGTGGTGGCGGGCTGATCCCGGGCGCGCCGGCCTGGCCGGCGGCTGCGCAGCATTGCACAGGGGCGTCGCAACGGCGCCAGCACGCCGCGCGGCATCCCTGCGAAAATACCCAGGTGCACCTTCTCAACGCCGATCTGCATTGCCATTCCCGTTTCTCCGACGGCACCCTGAGCCCCACCGCGCTGGCGCGCCGGGCGCATGCCAACGGCGTCGAGCTCTGGGCCCTGACCGACCATGACGAGGTCAGCGGCCTGGCCGAGGCCGCACAAGCCGCCGCCAGCCTGGGCATGGGCTTCGTCAACGGCGTGGAGATCTCGGTCAGCTTTGCCGGCGAAACGGTGCACATCGTCGGCCTGGGCTTCGATGCCACCCACCCGGCGCTGCTGGCCGGCCTGGCGCGCACCCGCGGTGGCCGCCTGCAGCGCGCCCAGGCCATGGCCGACGGGCTGGCCCAGGTCGGCCTGAAGGGCGCATTCGATGGCGCGCTGCGCTACGTGGGCAACCCGGCGCTGGTGTCGCGCACGCACTTTGCCCGCTGGCTGGTGGAAACCGGCACCTGCACCGACACCGGCGCGGTGTTCCGCCGTTTCCTCACTGAAGGCAAGCCCGGCTTCGTGCCGCACCAGTGGGCCGGCCTGGGCGAAGCAGTGCGCTGGATCACCGAAGCCGGCGGCGTCGCCGTCATCGCCCATCCGGGGCGCTACAAGTTCAGCGTGAACGAGGAATACGCGCTGTTTTCCGAGTTCCAGGCCCACGGCGGCCGGGGTGTGGAGGTGCTGACCGGCAGCCACGGCCAGGCCGACACCGCCAAGTACACCGCCATGGCGCAAGAGTTCGGCCTGCTGGCCTCGCGCGGCAGCGATTTCCATTCCCCCGAGGAAAGCCGCACCGACCTGGGCACCCTGCCCGACCTGCCCGGCACGCTGCAGCCGGTGTGGCAGGCGCTGGCGCAGCCCGGCAACGCCTGGGCAACCACCGCCAGCCTGCCAGCTTGATCAGTTGCAGCCTGCGCTGGCCTGCGCAGGCGTAGAGTGACGGGCCGTGCGGGGCTTGGCCCTGCCCCACCACCTGCCACCCTGGCCGCGCATGTCGCAGTTCTTCGAAGTCCACCCCGACAATCCCCAGCCCAGGCTGCTCAAGCAGGCTGCGCAATTGCTGCACCAGGGCGGCGTGTGTGCCGTGCCCACCGACAGCAGCTATGCCCTGGTGTGCCACCTCGACGACAAGGCCGCCGCTGAATCGCTGCGCCGCATCCGCCAGGTGGACGACAAGCACCACCTCACCCTGCTGTGCCGCGATCTGTCCGAATTGGCCAACTACGCCCGCGTCGACAACCGCCAGTACCGGCTGCTGAAGCTGGGCACGCCTGGGCCCTACACCTTCATCCTGGAAGCGACCAAGGAGGTGCCGCGCCGGCTGTCGCATCCGTCGCGCCGCACCATCGGCCTGCGGGTGCCAGCCCACAAGGTGGCGCAGGCGCTGCTGGACGAACTGGGCCAGCCGCTGCTGGCCACCACGCTGATTGCCCCGGGCGAGACCGAGCCGATGAACGACGCCGAAGACATCCTGGTGCGCTACCAGAAGCTGATTGCCGGCGTGGTGGATGCCGGTGCCTGCCCGATGGCACCGACGACGGTGATCGACCTCAGCGGCGACACACCGGTGCTGGTGCGCCAGGGCCGCGGTGACCTGGCCCGGCTGGGGTTGTGATCAGGGGCGGGGCTGCAGTGCGTCCAGCACCTGCTGCGGGCTGAAGCCCAGCTGCGTCTGGCCACGCACCAGCAGCGTGGGCGTGCCGCGGCCACCCAGCGCCTGGTAGCGCGCCAGGCAGTCGGCGTCGCGCTCGATGAAGCATTCGCTGAATGGCACCTGCTGGTCGGTCAGCCAGCGCCGTGCCGCCGTGCAGTACACGCAGGTGATGGACGACAGCATCTGGATGTCGCCCGGCCGGGCCAGCGCCACCAGCTGCTCACCCAGGCTGCCGGCCAGATGGCTGCGCCACCATTGGCTGGCCCCGCTGGCCAGCGCCACCACCACCGCCAGGCCGGCCAGTGCCCGCCAGGGCACCTGGCCGGGCGCCGTGCTCACAGCGCGGCCGTGACGACGATCTCGACCTTCCACTCGGGCTTGGCCAGTGCCGCCTGCACCGTGGCCCGCGGCGGCGTGTGGCCGGCCACCACCCAGGTGTCCCACACCGCGTTCATGCCGGGAAAGTCGGCGATGTCGGCCAGGTAGATCTGGGCCCGCAGGATGCGGGTCTTGTCGGTGCCGGCCTTGGCCAGCAGGCCGTCGATGGCGGCCAGCACCTCGCGCGTCTGCGCGCCGATGTCGGGCGCACCACCCACGGCCACCTGGCCGGCCAGGTAGCACACGCCGTTGTGCACGGCCATTTCAGACATGCGGGCGCCGACGTCGTAACGCTGAACCATGGTGCTTGCTTTCCTCAGGAACGGGGGGGACGGGGAGAACGGGTGTCGGGGCCGGGTGCGGCCTCTTCATGCAGGCGCTTGACGCGGCGGCGCCGGCGCTTGGGCTTGTTCGGGTCGGCCTCGGGCGCCTTGTCGCCGAGGCGCGACTCCTTGCCCTGGATCAGCTTGAGGATGTTGCGCCAGTGGCGCCAGATCAGCAGCAGGCTCATCACCGACACGCCCAGCGCCACGCTGGGCCGGTCGAAGAACATCAGCGTGAAGAACGGCGCAAAGGCCGCGGCGATCAGCGACGCCAGCGACGAATAGCGGAAGATGGCCGCCACCACCACCCAGCACAGCAGCGTGACGCCGCCCAGGATGGGCTCGTAGGCCAGCAGCACGCCGGCAGCCGTGGCCACGCCCTTGCCGCCCTGGAACTTGAAGAACACCGGGAACAGGTGGCCGATGAACGCCGCCACGCCGACGAAGGCGATGGTGGTGTCCTCGAAGCCCAGTTCAAACGCATAGTGCTGCACCAGCGCCGTGGGCAGGTAGCCCTTCAGCGCGTCCAGCAGCAACGTCAGCACCGCCGCCACCTTGTTGCCCGAGCGCAGCACGTTGGTGGCACCCGGGTTCTTCGAGCCATAGGTGCGCGGGTCGCCCAGCCCCATCAGCTTGCTGATGACCACGGCAAACGAGATCGAGCCGATCAGGTAGGCAACGAAGAACGCGGTGTAGCTGTAGACCAGATCCATGGAGACATGCCTCATCTGCCAGGCCGGCAGGACGGTCGGGCAGTGTAAACGGCCGACCCATGGCAGGAAGTGGGTGCCCGCCCAGGCCGGCACCGGCCGTGCAATGCTGACATCCGCGATTGCGGGGTGGGTCGGTGTCGATGGCTACACTGCCATCCATGCCGCTGCACCGCCGCCCACACCTGCGCACCGCGTGGCTGGCGTTGGTGTTGTTCGCCCTGGCCACGCTGACACCGACCGTGTCGCGGGCGATGGCGTTCGTCCAGGGCCAGAGCGCACCCTGGACGGCGGTGTGCTCGGCAGCCAGCGGCCCCGAGCGCGGCGGCCCGGCCGATGCGCTGCAGCATCCCATCGGGCACTGCCCGGCCTGTCACCTGCAGGCCGACGGGCTGGCGCCGCCGCCGTCGGCGTCTGCCGGCCTGGGCTTGCGCCCGGCGGCCGCGCGGCTGCCGCGTGCCTCGATGCCGGCGCATGCGGCTGCGGCACCCTGGTCACACGGCCAGCCACGCGCGCCCCCGTCCGACTGCTGACCCACACGCCACGGGGCGTGGTGCCATGGCCGCGGTCCCAGTGCGCTGCGGCCTGGCCCTGGATGGCATGCACGGCCGCGCGCATGTGCACCCCTGCCCTGTGCACCCAGATGCAACCACTCCAACGCGTCATGCACCTGATGACGCACCGCACGCTATTTCACCCCACCTCAAGAGAGACCACCATGCAACTGTTCCGACTCCTGATCGCCGCCGCCTGCGCCCTGGGTACCCTGCCCGCCCTGGCCCAGACCACCGTGAAAGACCCCTGGGTGCGCGGCACCGTCGCCCAGCAGAAGGCCACCGGCGCCTTTTTCCAGATCACCGCCACCGGCGGCGGCACGCTTGTATCCGCTGCGTCGCCGGTGGCCGGCGTGGTCGAGATCCATGAAATGTCCATGGACGGCAACACCATGAAGATGCGCGCCCTGCCCAAGGGGCTGGACCTGCCGGCCGGCAAGACCGTAGAACTGAAGCCCGGCGGCTACCACGTGATGCTGATGGACCTGAAGGCGCCGCTGAAG
>JAGOBT010000340.1 GCA_017999135.1 Burkholderiaceae bacterium | reverse complement strand
GCAGCACCCTGGCCTGGCTGGCCGCCGGCAGCCTGCTGCCGCTGGGCGCAACGGCCGACAGCAAGTTTCCCGAGCGGCCGATCACCCTGGTGGTGCCCAATGCGGCCGGTGGCGCCGCCGACAACCTGGCCCGCGCCATGGCCGAAGAACTGGCCGGCCGGCTGGGCCAGCCGGTGGTGGTGGAAAACCTGGGCGGCGCCTCCGGCGCGCTGGGGGCACAGCGGGTGCTGCGTGCCAACCCCGACGGCTACACCCTGCTGTTCGGCACCACCAGCGACATGGTGGTGACGCCGATCGCCAACCGCGCCGCCGGCTATGCGCCGCGCGACTTCACCCCCATCACCAAGGTGGGCGTCACCCAAATGGTGCTGCTGGCCCGGCCCGGCCTGGGCGTGACCACCGTCGACCAGCTGGCGGCGCTGGCCCGGCAGAAGCCCAACGGCCTGTCGCTGGGCATCACCGGCAGTGCGTCGCTGCAGGCCTTTGCCGCGGTGGCCCTGCAGCGCGCTGCGGGCGTCGACCTGCTGGGCGTGCCCTACAAGGGCGGCGCGCCGATGCTCAACGACCTGCTGGCCGGCCAGGTGGACCTGGGCATCGCCGCCCTGCCCGGCGCGCTGCCGCATGTGCGGGCCGGCAAGCTGGTGGCGCTGGGCCTGCTGTCGGAGAAGCGTGCCACCGCGGCGCCGGACATCCCCAGCGTCAACGAGTCGGCCTCGGTCAAGGGCGTGCAGGTCGAGATCTGGGCCGCCCTGGCCGGCCCGCCCAAGCTGCCGGCGCCGGTGGTCGACACCATCGCCCGGGCCGCCACGGCGATGCTGACCGACAAGGCCTTCGCCGAGCGCCGCGCCAAGATGGGCGACCAGACGCCGCCAGTCGAATCGCCCGCCGAGTTCGCCCGCTTCCTGGCGGCCGATGAGCAGCGCTACCGCGCGCTGGCCACCGGCATGACGCTGGAATGAGCGGCTTCACCCCCCGCCCGCTGGCGCAAGAGGCCCTGCAGCGCAGCCGGCTGCCGTCGGGCGTGGAACTGCACTGGGCCGCGGGCGGCCAGGGCGCGCCGCTGGTCTTCGTGCATGGCGTGATGGGCGACTGGCTGACCTGGGCACCGCAGTGGGAGGCGTTCACGCCGCACTTTGCGTGCCGCAGCTACAGCCGGCGCTACAACCACCCCAACCAGAACCGGCAGCCTTCGCCCGACCATTCAGCGCTGCTGGAGGCTGGCGACCTGGCCCAGCTGCTGGACGTGTGGGGCCTGGCGTCGGTGCACCTGGTGGCCAGCTCGTACGGCGCGTTCACCGCGCTGGCGCTGGCGGTGGCCCAGCCGCAGCGGGTGCGCAGCCTGGTGGCGGTGGAGCCGGCCATGCTCTGCTATGCCGACTTCAGCGCCACCGGCCGGGCCGCGCTGGCCGACTTCCGCCGCACGGTGATCGAGCCGGCCAACGCCGCCTTCCGCCAGGGCGACGACGCGCTGGGGGCCGCGCTGATGACCGGCGGCATCCACAGCGCGCAGGGGCCCGCCGCCAGTGGTGCACAGCTGCAGCGGCGGCTGCAGAGCGCCCTGGCGATGCGCATGCTGGCGCTGTCCAGCAATGAATTCCCGCTGCTGCCGCCTGACCAGCTGACGGCGCTGCCGATGCCGGTGCTGCTGCTCAGCGGCCGGCAGACGCCGGCCATCCATGCCGAGGTGTTCCGCAATGTGTGCGCGGCCATGCCGCAGGCCACGGTGGCGCATGTGGACGGCGCCGGCCACGGCGTCAGCCGTGACCAGCCCGAGGCCTTCAACCGGCTGGCGCTGCAGTTCCTGCTGGGCCGTTGACCCGGTGCAGCGCCCGCGCTCAGCGGGTGGCCACGCCGGCCGGATGCCGGGCAAAGTGGTCCATCGTGGCCTGCACGCCGCTGCCAGCCAGCGCGACGCCGGCCAGCTTCAGCCCCATCTCCACGCCGGCCACCATCGCCACCAGCGTCAGGTCGTTGCTGTCGCCCAGGTGGCCCATGCGGAACATGCGGCCCTTCACCGCGCCCAGGCCGGTGCCCAGCGACAGGTCGAAGCGCTGGTGGATCAGCTTGCGCAGCGCGTCGGCATCCACCCCCGGCGGGGTGATCACGCCGGTGAGCACCGGTGAATGCAGCGCCGGGTCGGCACACTGGATCGGCAGACCCCAGGCCAGCACCGCGGCGCGCACGCCGGCGGCCCAGCGCTGGTGGCGCGCAAACACCTGCGGCAGGCCTTCAGCCAACAGCATGTCCAGCGATTCATTCAGGCCGTACAGCAGGTTGGTGCTGGGGGTGTAGGGCCAGTAGCCATCGGCGTTCATCGCCACGATCTCGTCCCAGGCCCAGAAGGCCTTGGGCAGACGCGCCTGCTTCGATGCCGCCAGCGCCTTGGGCGACAGCGCGTTGAAGCTGATGCCCGGCGGCAGCATCAGGCCCTTCTGCGAGCCGCTGACGGTCACGTCCACACCCCAGTCGTCATGCCGGTACTCGGCGCTGGCCAGGCCTGAGATGCTGTCGACCAGCAGCAGCGCCGGGTGGCCGGCGGCGTCGATGGCGCGGCGCACCGCGGCGATGTCGGACGTGACGCCGGTCGAGGTCTCGTTGTGCACCACGCACACCGCACGGATGGTGTGCGCGCTGTCCTGCCGCAGGCGGGCCTCGATCAGGTCGGCCTGCACACCCTGGCGCCAGCCTGGGGCATGCGGCAGCAGCGGGTCGTCGCCCTGGTGGCGCAGCACCTCGGCCTGCAGGCCCAGGCGGGTGGCCATCTTCTGCCACAGGCTGGCGAAGTGGCCGGTCTCGAACATCAGCACCGCATCCCCGGGTGACAGGGTGTTGGCCAGCGCCGCCTCCCAGGCGCCGGTGCCCGACGCGGGGTAGATCACCACCGGATGCCGGGTCTGGAAGATCTGCTGGATGCCGGCCAGCACACGCCGGCCCAGCGCGCCGAATTCGGGGCCGCGGTGGTCGATGGTGGGCAGGCTCATCGCCCGCAGGATGCGGTCAGGCACCGGGCTGGGCCCCGGGATCTGCAGGAAGTGGCGGCCGCTGGGGTGGGCGTCGAGCTGGAGCATGGCAAGATCCTTTCGTCGGCCATTTTTGCATGCAATATTCAAACGAGACTCCAGATTTACGAAGAATCACCTGTAGAACATCTGTTCCGTTTTGCATGCAAAATGTTGGCACACGTCGCTTCACGGCATTGCCATGGCTGAGATCATTGAAATCGCGCGCCTGGGTCTGACCGACCAGGTGGCCGCGCGCCTGCGCACCCTGCTGGTGGAAGGCCGCATCGCCCCGGGCGCCAAGCTCAATGAACGGGTGCTGGCCGAGCAGCTGCGCGTCTCGCGCACGCCGCTGCGCGAGGCCATCAAGCTGCTGGCGCAGGAAGGCCTGGTCGACCTGCTGCCCCACCGCGGCGCGGTGGCCGTCAAGCTGACCGAGACCGACATCGTGCACAGCTTCGAGGTGCTGGCCGGGCTGGAGGCCATGTCGGGCCAGCTGGCGGCCCAGCGCATCACCGACGCCGCCCTGCGTGAACTGCGCGCCCTGCACCACGAGATGCTGGCCGCCTTCGAGCGACGCGACCTGTCCAACTACTACCGGCTGAACGCCGCCATCCACGCCGGCATCAATGCCGCGGCGGCCAACCCGGTGCTGGCGGCCACCTACGGCCGCATCAATGCGCGGGTGCAGTCGCTGCGCTTTCGCACCAACCAGTGCGAGGCCAAGTGGCGCGTGGCGGTGCAGGAGCACAGCCAGATGATGCAGGCGCTGGCCGACCGCGACGGCGCCGCCCTGGCCCGCGTGCTGACCGAGCACCTGCACCACAAGCGCGACACCGTGCTGCAGCTGCTGCGCGCCGGCCAGGCGCAGCCCCTGTTGGCCACACCGACATCGGCCTGACACGGCACCCCGCATGAAAAACGACCTGCCCCCCGCCGGCACCGTGCCGCCGCCCAACGAGGCCTGCGCCGACCTGCAGCGCCGGCTGCGCGCCGAGACCGGTGGTGCCGTGCTGTTTGACGACGCGTCGCGTGGGCGTTATGCCACCGACGCGTCGATCTACCAGATCATGCCGGTGGGCGTGTTCGTGCCCGAGACGGCCGAAGACATCGCCACCGCGCTGGCCATCGCGCGCGAGACCAGCGTGCCGGTGCTGCCACGCGGCGGCGGCACCAGCCAGTGCGGCCAGACGGTGGGCGCGGCGCTGGTGATCGACACCAGCAAGCACTTCCGCCGCGTGCTCGACCTCGACCTGGACGCGCGCCAGGTGACGGTGGAACCCGGCCTGGTGCTCGACCACCTCAACGCCCAGCTCAAGCCCCACGGCCTGTGGTACCCGGTGGATGTGTCCACCAGCGCGCAGGCCACGCTGGGCGGCATGGCCGGCAACAACAGCTGCGGCTCGCGCTCCATCGCCTACGGCAACATGGTGCACAACGTGGCCGGCTCCCGGGCCTGGCTGGCCGACGGCAGCCTGCTGGACTTCGGCCCGATGGCGCAGATGACCGGCCGCGCGCTGGAGATCGGCCAGGTCGTGCGCGGCCTGGCCCAGCAGCATGCCG
>JAGOBT010000339.1 GCA_017999135.1 Burkholderiaceae bacterium | reverse complement strand
GGCGTGTCGGCCAGCCTGATGTCGCACAGCATCGGCCTGCCGCCGATCAAGAACTTCGGCAGCCCGGCGCTGCAGGCGCGGGTGATTCCGCCGGTGCTGGCTGGCGACAAGATCGCCGCGCTGGCGGTCACCGAGCCCTCGGGCGGGTCGGACGTGGCGGCGCTGAAGACCACTGCGGTGCGTCAATCCGACAGTTCGGGCGACCACTACATCGTCAACGGCGAGAAGGTGTTCATCACCTCCGGCATGCGTGCCGACTTCATCACTGCCGCGGTGCGCACCGACCCCGCCAGCAAGGGCGCCAACGGCATCTCGGCCCTGCTGATCGAGGGCGACATGCCGGGCCTGACGCGCACCAAGCTCGACAAGATGGGCTGGTGGGCCAGCGACACCGCCCACCTGCGCTTCGACAACGTGCGCGTGCCGGTGGCCAACCTGATCGGCGAGGAGCACAAGGGCTTCAAGACCTTCATGACCAACTTCAACGGCGAGCGCCTGGGCATGGCCGCGCAGGCCGTGGCCTATGCCCAGGTGTGCTTCGACGAGGCGCTCGACTGGGCGCGCCAGCGCAGCACCTTCGGCGCGCCGCTGTCCACCCGGCAGGTGATCCGCCACAAGCTGATGGACATGCTGCGCGCCATCGACGTGGCCCGCTGCCATGTGTACGACCTGGCCTGGGCCCAGCAGCACGACCATGGCGACCCCAACCTGCGCGTGGCCCGCATCGCCATGGCCAAGGTGGAGGCCACCCGCTGCATGCAGTTCTGCGCCGACAGCGCGGTGCAGATCCTCGGCGGCATGGGCTTCATGCGCGGCACCAAGAGCGAGCGCATCTACCGCGAGGTCAAGGTCATGATGATCGGCGGCGGGTCGGAGGAAATCATGAAAGACCTGGCGGCCCGCCAGCTCGGCATCTGAACGAAAGCAACCATGGCTGTCATCGACTCCACCATCTCCACCGGCAGCGAGACCTTCGCCGCCAACCGCGACGGCATGCTCGCGCTGATCGGCAAGATCCGCACCGCCGAGGGCCGTGCGGTGGCGGCCAGCAGCGCGTCGCGCCAGCGCTTCGAAAGCCGTGGCCAGTTGCTGCCGCGTGACCGCATCGCCCTGCTGCTCGACCCCGGCTCACCCTGGCTGGAGATCGCCACGCTGGCCGGCTACGGGCTGGACACGCCCGACGAGTCCAAGACTGTGCCCGGCGGCGGCGTGATCGGCGGCATCGGTTTTGTGGCCGGCATCCGCTGCATGGTGGCGGCCAGCGATTCGGGCATCGACGCCGGCGCCATGCAGGCCGGCGGCCTGGAGAAGGCGCTGCGCATCCAGGAACTGGCGCTGGAGAACCGCCTGCCCTATGTGCAGCTGGTCGAGAGCGCCGGCGCCAACCTGCTGAAGTACCGGGTGGAAGGCTTCGTGCGCGGCGGCAGCCTGTTCCGCAACCTGGCGCTGATGTCGGCGGCCGGGCTGCCGGTGGTCACCGTCACCCATGGCTCGTCCACCGCCGGCGGCGCGTACCAGACCGGCCTGAGCGACTACATCATCATGGTGCGCGGCCGCAGCCGGGCCTTCCTGGCCGGCCCGCCGCTGCTGAAGGCCGCCACCGGCGAGGTGGCCACCGAAGAGGAACTGGGCGGCGCCGAGATGCACACCACCATCAGCGGCCTGGGCGACTACATGGCCGAGGACGACCGCGATGCGCTGCGCATCGCCCGCGATGTGATGGGCCAGATCGACTGGCCACATGAACGGGCCGCCGCCCGCCCGTTCCAGCCGCCGCGCTACGACAGCGAGGAGCTGCTGGGCATCATGCCGATGGACCACAAGCGGCCGGTCGACATGAAGCAGGTGATCGCCCGCATCGTCGACGGCAGCGAGTTCCTGGAGTTCAGCGCCGATTACGGCAGCGCCACCGTCTGCGGCCATGCCCGCATCGAAGGCCATGCGGTGGGCATCATCACCAACAACGGCCCGATCGACAACGCCGGCGCGGCCAAGGCCACCCACTTCATCCATGCCTGCTGCCAGAGCGGCACGCCCATCGTCTACCTGCAGAACACCACCGGCTACATGGTGGGGCGGCAGTATGAAGAGCGCGGCATGATCAAGCAGGGCAGCGGCATGATCCAGGCGGTGGCCAGCGCCAACGTGCCGCAGATCACCGTGCAGTGCGGTGCCAGCTTCGGTGCCGGCAACTACGGCATGTGCGGGCGGGGCTTCGCGCCGCGCTTCTGCTTCAGCTGGCCCAATGCCAAGACGGCGGTGATGGGCGGCGAGCAGGCCGCCGGCACCATGGCCATCGTCACCGAGGCGGCAATGAAGCGCAAGGGCGCCGTCGACCACGACAAGATCGCCCAGCTCAAGGCCGGGATCCAGCAGCGCTTCGACAGCCAGATGAGCGTGTTCACCACCAGCGCGCTGGGCCTGGACGATGGCGTGATCGACCCGCGCCACACCCGCGCCGTGCTGGCCCTGACGCTGGCCACCTGCCGCGAGGCCGATGCCCGCCGCCCGCGCCCGATGCAGTTCTCCGTTTCACGTCCCTGATCTTCCAGAGGCACCCACCATGCTGAACCAGCTCACCCCCGAGCACGACGCCCTGCGCGCCACCACCAAGCGCTTCATCGCCGAGAAGGTGAACCCGTTTGTCGACCAGTGGGAGGCCGACGAGATCTTCCCGGCGCACCAGGTCTTCAAGGGCATGGGCGACCTGGGCCTGCTGGGCCTGGACAAGCCGGTGGAGAACGGCGGCAGCGGCCTGGACTACAGCTATGCCGCGGTGTTTGCCGAGGCGCTGGCCGACATCAACTGCGGCGGCATCCCGATGGCCACCGGCGTGCAGACCGACATGGCCACGCCGGCCCTGGCCCGCCGCGGCAGCGCCGAGCTGCGTGCCGAGTTCCTGGCCCCGGCCATCAGCGGCGACATGGTCGCCTGCCTGGGCGTCAGCGAAGTCGGCTCAGGCTCCGACGTCGCCAGCATCAAGACCAAGGCCCGCAAGGATGGTGACGACTACATCATCAACGGCGGCAAGATGTGGACGACCAACGGCACGCAGGCCGACTTCTGCTGCGTGCTGGCCAACACCAGCGATGGCGCCAGCCACAAGAACAAGACGCTGATCATCGTGCCGATGAAGACGCCCGGCGTCAGCGTGGCGAAGAAGCTCAAGAAGGTGGGCATGGACGCCAGCGACACCGCCCAGCTGCACTTCGACGATGTGCGCGTGCCGCAGCGTTACCGCATCGGCGAAGAGGGCATGGGCTTCATGTACCAGATGGAGCAGTTCCAGATCGAGCGGCTGTGGGGCGCGCTGAACTGCGGCGCCATGGCCCAGCGCGCCATCGACCACACCATCACCTACACCCGCGAGCGCCAGGCCTTTGGCCGCAGCATCCTCGACAACCAGTGGGTGCACTACAAGCTGGCCGAGCTGCAGACCGAGGTGGAAGCCCTGCGCAGCCTGGCCTGGCGCGGCGTGGAGATGGTGGTGAAGGGTGAAGACGCCACCAAGCTGGCCACCATGGCCAAGCTGAAGGCCGGCCGCACCATCCGCGAGGTGACCGACGGCTGCCTGCAGTTCTGGGGCGGCATGGGCTATGTGATGGACAGCCCGATCAGCCGCATGTGGCGCGATGGCCGGCTCACCAGCATCGGCGGCGGCGCCGACGAAGTGATGCTGCAGATCCTGTGCAAGTTCATGGGGACCTTCCCCACCGGCCGCTGAAGGCGAGGGCAGCACGATGTCATTCACCAAGATCCTGATCGCCAACCGTGGCGAAATCGCGTTGCGCGTGCTGCGCAGCGCCCATGCCCTGGGCTACCAGACGGTGGCGGTGTACTCCACCGCCGATGCCGGCGCACGCCATGTGCTGGAGGCCGACCAGGCCGTGTGCATCGGCGAGCCGCTGCCGCGCCAGAGCTACCTGAACATCCCGGCCATCATCGATGCCGCCCGCCAGAGCGGTGCCGACGCGGTGCACCCCGGCTACGGCTTCCTGGCCGAGAACGAAGACTTCGCCGCCGCCTGCCGCGATGCCGGCCTGGTGTTCATCGGCCCGTCGCCCGAGGCGATCCAGGCCATGGGCGACAAGGCCGGCGCCAAGGCGCTGATGGCCGCAGCCGGCGTGCCGGTGATCCCCGGCTACCAGGGCGCGGTCCAGTCGGCCGAACGCCTTGTCACCGAGGCCGCCCAGATCGGCTGGCCGGTGATGATCAAGGCCACCGCGGGTGGTGGCGGGCGCGGCATGCGCCGGGTCGACCGCGCCGAGGACTTTGCGGCCGCGCTGCAAAGCGCGCAGAGCGAGGCGCTGGGCGCCTTCGGCGATGCCACCGTGATCCTGGAGCGGGCGCTGATCGCGCCGCGCCACATCGAGATCCAGGTGTTTGCCGACCGCCATGGCCATGCCATCCACCTGGGCGAGCGGGATTGCTCGGTGCAGCGTCGGCACCAGAAGGTGATCGAGGAGGCGCCGTCACCGGCCGTCGACGCCGACCTGCGCGCGCGCATGGGTGCCGTGGCCGTCAAGGCCGTGCAGGCCATCGGCTATGAAGGGGCTGGCACGCTGGAA
>JAGOBT010000338.1 GCA_017999135.1 Burkholderiaceae bacterium | reverse complement strand
CGCCAGCCGGGCGGTGGCGTTCCGGGGGTCGGCCTTCACGGCGTCGGCCAGGCGCTGGCGGGCCTGCGCGGCCTGGCCTTCGCGCACGTCCAGCGCCGACAGGGCCAGCAATGACGGCCCATGGCCAGGCTGCAGCGCCAGCGCCTGCTCGAAGCTCTGGCGCGCCTGGGCGGGTTGGCGCATGGCCATCTGCACCTGGCCGCGCAACTGGGCCGGTGTGGCGTCCTGCGGCAGCTTGCGCTCGAGCTGGGCCAGCGTCTTCAGCGCCTCGCGGTGCTGGCCGCGGGCCATGTGGGCGTGGAAGATGGCCAGATCGGCCGAGGTGTCGGGCGTGTCGGCGGCGATGCGGGCCAGCGCGTCGAACACCGGGGCGTCGTCGCCCCGGCCGAAGCCGGCCACCGCCACCATGGTGCGCAGCCGTGGGTCGGTGGGCTGCAACCGGGCCAGCCGGTCGAGCACCGCCTGCGCCGCACGCGGCTCGCCGTTCAGGCGGCGGGCCTCGGCGGCCAGGGCCAGCACCTCGGCGCCGGCTTCGGGCTTGTCCACCAGCGGTGCCAGCGTGCCCAGGGCCTTGGGCATCTGGCCCAGCAGGATCTGCGCGCGCGCCAGATGCCGGCGCGCCGTGGCGTGGCCGGGTGCCAGGGCCACGGCCTTGGCGAAGTGCACCTCGGCCTGCTGCGCGGCGCCCAGCTGCAGCTCGTTCTCGCCAGCCGTCAGCAGCAGGCCGATGTTCTCGGGCAACTGGCGCAGCAGGCCCTGGAAGATCTCGCGCGCCTGCAGGTGCTGGCCGTCGACGAAGGCCAGCTGGCCCTCGGCCATGGCGGTGTTCAGGTCCTTGGGCGCACGCCGGCGCAGCTCGGCCAGCTGGGCGCGGGCGGCATCCAGGTCGCCCTGGGCCACCAGCAGCGACATCAGCGCCATGCGGGGCGATGTCCAGTCGGGCCGCAGCGCGACCGCCTGGGTGAAGGCCTGCTGCGCCGCCGGCCGTCCGTCGGGCTGGCGCAGGTGCAGTTCGCCCTTCAGCAGCCAGGCTTCCGTCAACGCCGGGTGGTCGCGCAGCACGGCGTCGACGGTGGCCATGCCGCCGGCCAGGTCGTTGTCGTGGGCGGCGAAGCGGGCCTGCACCAGCAGCGCATGGGCCGAGTTGGGCGAGGCCTGCAGTGCGCGGGCCAGCGCGGCGCGGGCGCCGGCGTCATTGCCCACCGCGGCCTCGGCGTTGGCCACGGCGGCCTGCAGACGGGCCTGGGCGTCGGGGTCGGCCAGCACCGCGGTGCCATAGGCATGCACCACCCGGCCAGCCTGCCCGCTGTGCAGCAGGGTTTCGGCCAGCAGCGGCAGCGCGATGTGTTCGGCGGCGCCGTGTTCCAGTGCGCGCTGCAGCTCGGCGGCCGCGGCGGCAGCGTTGCCATCGTCCACATAGCGCTGGGCCAGCAGCAGCCGGGCCGGGCCTGAGCGCGGGTGCGCCTGCACCAGTTTCTTCAGTTCGACGCGGGCGGCGGCGGCGTCCAGGCCAGGCAGGCGTTGCTGCAGCCGCCCCAGTGCCTCGGTGTCCGACCGCCCGCAGCCAGCCAGGCCGATGGCCGTGGCAGCGCAGGCGAGCGTGAGCAGGGCGCGGAGGCGGGGCACGGCAAATCCTGGCGGCTGCAGCGGCGGCAACTGCAAGCGAATGTTTCAGAAGGCGCGAGTGTAGGGTGGCCTCCTGTGCCGCCGGGCCACCAGTTCAGGTGGTTCCGGGGCCGTTCGGGACATGCGGCCGGCCGGATCACACGGCCGGCGGAATTTCGTTGCCCCAGCAAGCGCAACGGCCCGCCCGGTTGCCCGGGCGGGCCGTTGCCTGTGCAGGGCGCGGACGCCCGACGGTCAGCAGGCCGGCGCCGTGCCCACGGTCTTGGCCGTCTCCGCGTATTCCTCGATCTGGTCGAAGTTCAGGTACTTGTAGATCGACGCGCCGTCCTTGTTGACCACGCCCATGGCCTCCTGGTACTCGGCCACGGTGGGCAGCTTGCCCATCTTGCTGGCGATGGCGGCGAGTTCGGCCGAGGCCAGGAACACATTGGTGTTCTTGCCCAGGCGGTTCGGGAAGTTGCGGGTGCTGGTGCTGACGACCGTGGCACCTTCACGCACCTGGGCTTGGTTGCCCATGCACAGGCTGCAGCCGGGCATCTCGGTGCGTGCACCGGCGGTGCCGAAGGCGGCGTAGTGGCCTTCCTTGATCAGCTCGCTCTGGTCCATCTTGGTGGGCGGGGCCACCCACAGCTTGACCGGGATGTCGCGCTGGCCGCCCAGCAGCTTGGCCGCGGCGCGGAAGTGGCCGATGTTGGTCATGCACGAGCCGATGAAGGCCTCGTCGATCTTGGTGCCGGCCACCTCGGACAGCAGCTTGGCATCGTCGGGGTCGTTCGGGCAGCAGACCACCGGCTCCTTCAGCTCGTTGAGATTGATCTCGATGACGGCGGCGTACTCGGCGTCGGCATCGGGTTCCAGCAGCGTGGGGTTGGCCAGCCAGGCTTCCACCTTCTCGATGCGGCGACGCAGGGTCTTGGCGTCCTGGTAGCCGTCGGCGATCATGTTCTTCATCAGCACCACGTTGCTGCGCAGGTACTCGATGATCGGCTCCTTGTTGAGCTTGATCGTGCAGCCGGCGGCACTGCGCTCGGCGCTGGCGTCGCTCAGCTCGAAGGCCTGTTCCACCTTCAGGTCGGGCAGGCCCTCGATCTCGAGGATGCGGCCGCTGAACACGTTCTTCTTGCCGGCCTTGGCCACGGTGAGCAGGCCGGCCTTGATGGCGTACAGCGGGATGGCATGCACCAGGTCACGCAGGGTGACGCCGGGCTGCATGGTGCCGGTGTAGCGCACCAGCACGCTCTCGGGCATGTCCAGCGGCATCACGCCGGTGGCCGCACCGAAGGCCACCAGGCCCGACCCGGCCGGGAAGCTGATGCCGATCGGGAAGCGGGTGTGGCTGTCGCCGCCGGTGCCCACGGTGTCGGGCAGCAGCAAGCGATTCAGCCAGCTGTGGATCACGCCGTCGCCCGGGCGCAGGCTGACGCCGCCGCGGTTGCTGATGAAGGCCGGCAGCTCGCGGTGGGTCTTCACGTCCACCGGCTTGGGGTAGGCGGCGGTGTGGCAGAAGCTCTGCATCACCAGGTCGGCACTGAAGCCCAGGCAGGCCAGGTCCTTCAGTTCGTCCCGCGTCATCGGGCCGGTGGTGTCCTGGCTGCCGACGGTGGTCATCTTCGGTTCGCAGTAGGTGCCCGGGCGCACGCCCTGGCCCTCGGGCAGGCCGACTGCGCGGCCCACCATCTTCTGCGCCAGCGTGAAGCCGGCCTGGGTGGCCGCCGGCGGCTGCGGCAGGCGGAACACGGTGCTGGCGGGCAGGCCGAGGAATTCACGCGCCTTGGCGGTGAGGCTGCGGCCGATGATCAGGTTGATGCGGCCGCCGGCACGCACTTCGTCGAACAGCACGTCGCTGCGCAGCTGGAAGGTGGTGACCAGCTGGTCGCCGTCCTTGCCATGTCTCGTGATCTTGCCCTCGTAGGGGTGGATGTCGATGACATCGCCCATCTCCAGGGCGGTCACGTCCACCTCGATCGGCAGTGCGCCCGAGTCTTCCTGCGTGTTGAAGAAGATCGGCGCGATTTTGCCGCCCAGGGTGACGCCGCCAAAGCGCTTGTTCGGCACGAAGGGGATGTCCTGGCCGGTGGCCCAGATCACGCTGTTGGTGGCGCTCTTGCGGCTGGAGCCGGTGCCCACCACGTCGCCCACGTAGGCCACCAGGTGGCCGTTCTTCTTCAGGTCCTCGATGAACTGCATCGGGCCGCGCTTGCCGTCTTCCTCGGGCTTGAAGGCCGCGCCTTCGCGCGTGTTCTTCAGCATCGCCAGGTAGTGCAGCGGGATGTCAGGGCGGCTCCAGGCGTCGGGCGCGGGGCTCAGGTCGTCGGTGTTGGTCTCGCCGGGCACCTTGAACACGGTGACGGTGATGGTCTTGGCCACTTCAGGGCGGGTGGTGAACCACTCGGCGTCGGCCCAGCTCTGCATCACGTCCTTGGCCATGGCATTGCCGGCCTTGGCCTTGTCGGCCACGTCGTTGAAGAAGTCGAACATCAGCAGCGTCTTCTTCAGGGCGGCGGCGGCCACGCTGGCCACCTCGGCATCGTCGAGCAGCTCGATCAGCGGGTGCACGTTGTAGCCACCCACCATGGTGCCCAGCAGCTCGGTGGCCTTGGCCTTGCTGATCAGGCCCACGGCCAGTTCACCATGCGCCACGGCGGCCAGGAAGCTGGCCTTGACCTTGGCGGCGTCGTCCACGCCCGGGGGCACGCGGTGGGTCAGCAGGTCGAGCAGGAAGGCGTCTTCACCGGCCGGCGGGGCCTTGATCAGCTCGATCAGCTCGGCCGTCTGCTGGGCGGACAGCGGCAGCGGCGGGATGCCGAGGGCGGCGCGTTCGGCCGAGTGTTGGCGATAGGCTTGCAGCATGTCGTGGGCTCCTGTGGAACGGTGGAGAAATCGGGTCGGGCGGGGTGTGCGGCCCCGCGGCGGCTGGCTGGCCTGACTGCCTACGGGTTAAGCCCATATT
>JAGOBT010000013.1 GCA_017999135.1 Burkholderiaceae bacterium | reverse complement strand
GCCGGGACCAGGGCTGGCTGGCCGAGCACATGCTGATCCTGGGCGTCACCAGCCCGGCCGGCAAGAAGTACCACGTGGCCGCCGCCTTCCCCAGCGCCTGCGGCAAGACCAACTTCGCGATGCTGGTGCCGCCGCAGGGCCTGGACGGCTGGAAGGTCACCACCATCGGCGACGACATCGCCTGGATCAAGCCCGACGCCAACGGCCGCCTGCAGGCCATCAACCCTGAGGCCGGCTACTTCGGCGTGGCGCCGGGCACCAACTACAAGACGAATCCCAACTGCATGGATTCGCTGAAGGCCAACGTCATCTTCACCAACGTGGCCCTCACCGATGATGGCGACGTGTGGTGGGAAGGCATGGACGGCGAGACGCCGGCCCACCTGATCGACTGGCAGGGCAAGGACTGGACGCCGCAGATCGCCAGGGAAACCGGCGCCAAGGCCGCGCACCCGAACTCGCGCTTCAC
The DNA here is from genome assembly GCA_017999135.1 of Burkholderiaceae bacterium. Taxonomy (GTDB): domain Bacteria; phylum Pseudomonadota; class Gammaproteobacteria; order Burkholderiales; family Burkholderiaceae_C; genus Pseudaquabacterium. Next base: position 16,757 of record JAGOBT010000013.1, on the reverse strand, counting down.
CGTGGCCGCCACCAACAACCCGGCGCTGGATGCCGAGTGGGACAACGCCGCCGGCGTGCCGATCGACGCCTTCATCTTCGGCGGCCGCCGCAGCACCACTGTGCCGCTGGTGACCGAGGCCCGCAGCTGGGCCGAGGGCGTGTACATGGCCGCCACCATGGGCAGCGAGACCACCGCCGCCGCCGCCGGCCAGCAGGGCGTGGTGCGCCGTGATCCGTTCGCCATGCTGCCCTTCATGGGCTACCACATGGGCGACTACTTCGGCCACTGGCTGAAGCTGGGCGAGCGCGTCGCCGCCACCGGCGCCAAGCTGCCCAAGATCTATTGCGTGAACTGGTTCCGCAAGGGCGACGACGGCAAGTTCACCTGGCCCGGCTACGGCGACAACATGCGCGTGCTGAAGTGGATGCTCGAGCGCGTGGAAGGCACGGCCGGCGGCGACGAGAGCTTCTTCGGCACCAGCCCGCGCTATGGCGACCTGACCTGGACCGGGCTGGACTTCACCCAGGCGCAGTACCAGTCGGTGATCTCGGTCGACCGCGCCGCCTGGGCCACCGAGATCGGCCTGCACGGTGAGCTGTTTCAGCAGCTGTCCAGCCGGCTGCCGGCCCAACTGCTGGCGATCAAGTCGAGCTTCGAGGCCAAACTCGCTGCCTGACCCTGCAGCCGGGTGCGTCCCGGCCTGCCCCCTACACTGAGGCCGCATATGCGGCTTCAGCTGTTTTCAGACCTTCACTTGGAGTCGGAGGACTTCGACCCCACACCGGCACCCGGCGCCGAGCTGCTGGTGCTGGCCGGCGACATCGACAGCGGCTGGGATGCATTGGCGCGTTTCGCCCACTGGCCGGTGCCGGTGCTCATGGTCGCCGGCAACCATGAATTCGACGGCCGCGACCTGCGCCACAGCTGGGCCGACCTGCGCGCCTTTGCCGCCAGTCACGGCATCCGCCTGATCGAGCGCGAGAGTGTGGTGATCACCAGCGCCGCCGGGCTTCGGGTGCGTTTCGTCGGCACGGTGCGCTGGTCGGATTTCGACCTGTTTGGCGAATCCGGGCGCGACCGGGCCCAGCGCGCGGCTGCCTATTTTCTGCAGCTGATGGGCTCCACCCTCGACGGCGCGCCGCTCACGCCTGCGCTGCTGCGAGACGAGTCACTCGCCTGCCGCGCCTGGCTGGCCGCCGAACTGCAGCGGCCCAACCCGGGCGCCGCGCCAGGCGGCTGGGACACCACCGTCGCCATCACCCACTTCGCGCCCAGCCTGCGCAGCGCCGACCCGCGCTTCGGCAAGCAGCCCGGCACCGCCAGCTTCTGCAATGCCGACGACGACCTGATCCCGCTGGCCGATGTGTGGCTGCACGGCCACCTGCACTGCCGGCACGACTACACCGTGCCGCGGCCCGGAAGGGTGCCCACCCGGGTGCTCAGCCAGGCCATGGGCCTGGTGCGCAAGGGCGAGGCCGAGGGCTTCGACCCGCTCAAGCCGATCGACCTGCTGCCCGCGGCTTGACCAAGGGCAAGGCCGCGCCCCGCGGCGGTGCGACACTGATGGCATCAGATCCCCACACGTCAGGAGCCCGGCCATGAAGATCCTCGTCCCCGTCGACGGCAGCCCGTTCACCAAGCGCATGCTGGCGTACCTGGCCGCCCATGATGAATGGCTGGGCGATGCGCACCAGTACACCCTGCTGCATGTGGCCGCCGCCGTGCCCCCGCGCGCCGCCGCCGCCCTCGACAAGGCGCTGCTGCAGGAGCACTACACCGACGAGAGCGAGAAGGTCTTCAAGCCGATCCGCGCCTTCTTCAACAAGCAGAAGATCCGTGCCGAGTTCGTGGCCAAGGTGGGCCCGGCGGCCGACACCATTGCGGCGCTGGCCGCCAAGGGCAAATTCGACCTGCTGATGATGGGCTCGCACGGCCACGGACTGCTGGGCAACCTGGTGCTGGGCTCGGTCACCACCAAGGTGATGGCCAAGTGCGAGGTGCCGGTGCTGATCGTGCGCTGAGCGTGCGCTGAAGCTGCGCGGTTCGCCGGCGCTTTGCCGGCGGTTCAGTGGGTGGTGGGGCGGCCGGCCAGGCCGTCGAAGCAGGTGAGCATCACCCAGTCGACGATCTGTGCGTCGCTGTGGCTGCCGCCGGCCTTCAGGAAGCCCAGCACCGGGTCGCAAGCGCGGGCGAAGATGGTGTACAGCACGGCCTCGGGCGGCAGCGTGCGGTTCACCGTGCCGTCGGCTTGGGCCTGCACGATCCAGGCGCCGAGCTGGTCGCTCAGCTGCATCAGGCCGTCCATGTAGCCCTTGTGCGCGATCAGCGCGTTGCGCAGCGTCGAGTTCTCGGACGGCAGCGTGGGCATCTCGCCGGCCAGCTGCGTCTGCAACGTCCAGCGGGTGATGCCCTTGAGCTTGTCGATGGCGCTGGCGCCCGGCTGTGCGTCCTGCGCCTGCGCCTGCTGCAGCGCCAGGTCCATCATCTGCACCATCGCGGCGGCGGCCAGGGCCTCCTTCGACGCAAAGTGCTTGTACAGGCTGGCCTTGGCGATGCCGACTTCGGCCGCCACCTCGTCGACCGTCATCAGGTCGAAGCCCTTTTCGGCCAGCAGGCGCTTGACCGTGGCGACGATGGCGTCCTCGCGGGCAAGGTGGACTTTCTGTCGGAAGCTGAGGCGTGTCACCCCAGCATTGTAGGCGCCGGGTGCAAAAGCAGACTGGTCAGGTCAAGTGATGACTCGGCGGTGTGCCGAATCTGCCACACCCGCGTCAGCGCGGCCCATTGGCCTGCAGCCAGCGCGGCAGCCAGGAGCGGCGCGCGGGTGTGCTGCCGGCTGGCAGGCCACCCTGGTCGCGCTCGTCCAGCCACTGCTCCATGCCGAAGGCCGTGCCCATGTCGGCTGGCTCGGGCTGGCGCAGGGTGCGCGGGCGGCGCCGGGTGAGGCGGGCGATCAGGCTGGGCGTGGCGGAAGCTGGCATGGACGACTCACGGCAGTGGCTGCAGGAAACCCGGGGCGGGGAGACTGGGTTCCATTGGAGCCGTTGTCCCCGGGCCGTGTGCGGGCAATATTCACATCTGCACACCAAACGCACATCCCGCATGTGGAGGACTGCCGCGTCGCGGCTGCCGGGCGGGCTGATGTGGCGGGCGGGGTGTGAACCAGTTCACAAGACCGTGCCGCACGCCGGCACAGCCCCGGCCCGGCCAGGCACCCTACGCTTCCGGCATGCCGTTGCGCCCGCCCGCTGTTCCCACTGCGCCCTGGGCGCCCCGCCGCCTGGCCAATTTCCAGGCACCCCGTGCCGCCGAGCCGCTGCTGCGCGACTGGCTGCAGCCCAGCCGCGACACCCTGTTCCGCTGGACCATGGGCATGGCCACCAGCGCCGACGGCCGCCGTGCCATCGCCGAGACGGCGGTGGCGATCCAGCGGCAGCGCGGGCCTGACGAATTCGGCGTCTGGCTGTTCGCCGCGGCGCTGCAGGCCGCGCTGCACCAGGATGGCGGCGTGCCGGAAGCCTCGCTCACCGGCTTGCCGCCCGAACTGCGGGCGCTGCTGCGCCTGGTGGCACAGCATGCCTTGCGGCGCGAAGAGGCCATGGCCCTGCTCGGCCAGCGCATGGACTTCGTGCGCAGCCGCCTGGTGCAGACGCGCCTGGCCAGCCACAGCGCCCCGGCGCCGCTCGACGGGCTGACTGACCCGGTGGGCGCCTGAAATTAGCTCAACTGATGAATCACGATTTGAATGAATGGATCTTCATGATGACGGCTTGACTGCCGACAATCGCGGCACGGGCACGGGGCCCGCTGGAGCTTCGCATGAAGGTCATCGTTCTCGGCGCCGGCATCATCGGCGTGTCCACGGCCTGGCATCTGCTGAACGAGGGCCACGAGGTCACCGTCGTCGATCGGCAGCCCGACGCGGCGCTGGAGACCAGCTTCGCCAACGGTGCGCAGATCTCGGTGAGCTTCTGCGAGCCCTGGGCCAACGCCGGGGCGCCGTTCAAGGTGGCCAAGTGGCTGCTGCGCGATGACTCGCCGCTGCTGTTCCGCCCCAAGCTCGACCCGCACCAGTGGCGCTGGGGCCTGTCGTTCCTGACCCAGTGCAACGACGCTGCCTTCGAGCGCAATGTGCGCCAGCTCGTGGCCCTGGGCCGCTACAGCCATGAATCGCTGAAGGGCGTGGTGGCCGCCACCGGCATCCAGTACGAGCGGCTGGAGCGCGGCATCCTGCACTTCTTCTCGTCGCAGGCCGACTTCGAGGCGGGCGCCGCCGGTGCCGAGTTGATGCGCAAGTACGGCGTCGACCGCCGCGTGATGGACCGCGCCGCAGTGCTGAAGGTCGAGCCGGCACTGGCCGCCTTCGGGGCGAACATCCACGGCGGCACCTTCACGCCCAGTGACGAATCGGGCGACGCGCAGGTGTTCACCCAGAAGCTGGCGGCGCTGTGCCGCGCGCGTGGCGCCACCTTCCTGCATGAAACCGCCATCGAGCGCATCGACATGCTGGGTGGGCAGATCAGCGGCGTGCGCGTGCGCAGCCTGGCCGACGGCGAAGGCGGCGCCAAGGCGCCGGTGCGCACCCTGGTGGCCGACCAGTACGTGGCGGCGATGGGCTCGTACACCGCGCCGATGCTGCGGCAGCTGGGCATCTGGCTCAACATCTACCCGGCCAAGGGCTACTCGGCCACGCTGAAGTTGAAGCGCCCGCAGGATGCCAGCGTGGTGAGCCTGCTCGACGACACCCGCAAGATCGCGATCAGCCGGCTGGGCGACCACATCCGCATCGCCGGCACGGCCGAGCTGGCGGGCTACGACACCAGCCTGGACGGCGCCACCGCGCAGAAGCGCTGCGCAGCGCTGGTGCGGCGCTATGAAGAGCTGTTCCCCGGCGTGGCCGACACCAGCCTGCCGAACTACTGGACCGGCCTGCGACCCAGCACGCCGACCAACATCCCGTACATCGGCCGCAGCCGCCTGCCCAACCTGTGGCTGAACGCCGGCCATGGCACGCTGGGCTGGACCCACGGCGCCGGCTCGGGCCAGGCGCTGGCCGAGCTGATCAGCGGCAAGCGGCCGGCCTTGAGCTTCGGCTTCTGCGGTGAGGCGCTGCCGGCGGCCAAGCCGTTCGTGCCCGCGAAGCGCCCCAGCGCCGCCTGAACCCGACCCGGCGGCTGCCGGGTCAATGCAACAGGGGTGCGCCGACGCGCAGTTCGGCGGCCAGCCCCGGTGCCGCGGGCGGCCGCGCCTGCCAGCGCGCCACCCAGTCGCAGAACGCGTCCACCGGCAGCGGCTTGCTCATGTGGTAGCCCTGGCCTTCGTCGCAGTGCAGCGCATGCAGCAGGGTCAACACGGCTTCGTTCTCCACGCCTTCGGCCACCACCGTCAGGCCCAGGTTGTGCGCCAGGTCGATGGTGCTGCGCACGATCTTGGCGTCGCCGGCGTCCTTTTCCATCGCCATCACGAAGCTCTTGTCGATCTTCAGTTCGTTGACCGGCAGCTTCTTCAGGTAGGCCAAGGATGAGTAGCCGGTGCCGAAGTCGTCGATCGACAGCTTGTAGCCGCGCTCGGCCAGCCGGTTGAGGGTGGATTCGGCCCGCTGCGGGTCGTCCATGATCGCGCTCTCGGTGATCTCCAGGCAGAAGCCGTCGGCCAGCGCGCGGTGCCGGCGCAGGATGGCGTCCAGCTTCTCGGGCAGCTCCAGATCCAGCAGGTCGCGGGTGGACAGGTTCACCGACACCCGCCGCACGCCCAGCAGCGCCAACGCCACCTGCTGCGCTGCGGCCTGCTCGAACATCCACAGCGTCAGCTGGCGGATGAAGCCGGTCTGCTCGGCAAACGGGATGAACTGCATCGGCGGCACCAGGCCGCGGGTGGGGTGCTGCCAGCGCACCAGCGCCTCGGCGCCGCAGACGCTGCCGGTCTGGATGGCGATCTTGGGCTGCAGGTACAGGCGCAGCTCATGCTGGTCGACGGCGCGGCGCAGCTCGCTCAGCAGCGACAGGTTCAGCGCGCTGGCGGTGTCCACCGCCGGGTCGTAGACCTGGGCGCCGGCGGTGCGGCGCTTGGCGGCGTACATCGCCACCTCGGCCCGGCTGAGCAGGGCGTCGGCGTCGGCGGCGTGCAGCGGCCACACGGCAATGCCCAGGCCGGCGCTCAGGTCCACCGTGTGGTCGTCCAGCAGCAGCGGCTGCTCGAAGGCGGCAGTGATGCGCTGGGCCACGGCCACGGCCATGTCGATGTCGGCGTCGTGCATCAGCAGGGCGAATTCGTCGCCGCCCAGGCGGGCCACCACGTCGCCGTCGCGCACCACCTGCTGCAGCCGTTCGGCCACGCCGGCCAGCAGCCGGTCGCCCGAGGCATAGCCGAGCACGTCGTTCACATGCTTGAAGCGGTCGAGGTCGAGCATCAGCACGGCGATGTGGTCGCGCGCCGGGTCGGCCTGGGCGATGGCGCGCTGGGCATCGTCACGGAACTGCAGGCGGTTGGGCAGGCCGGTCAGGCGGTCGCGGTAGGCCAGGGTGCGGATCTCTGTGCGCTGGGCCGCCACGTTGATGCGCATGTGGTCGAAGGCGCGCGCCAGGTCGCCGATCTCGTCGCGGCGGCCGTCCTGGGCCACCGGCTCGTCGTAGTCGCCGCGGCCCAGGCGCTCGCTGGCGCGCACCAGGCGGCGCAGCGGCTGGGTCACGCGGCGGGCCGTCCACAGGCTGCCGGCGCCGAACAGCGCCAGGCCCAGCAGCGTGATGACCGCCAGCATCCACTGCAGGCTGCGGAACGGCGCCACCGCATCGTCGATGGAGCCGGCCAGCCGCAGGGTGATGCGCCCCTCGCTGCCGCTGGCCACCGGCGTGGTGGCCACCATGTGCGGCCGGTCGCCCACCAGCACGTCGCCATCGGCCAGGTACTGCGCCAGCGGGCTGGCGTCGGCCGGCGGCTTGAAGCTGTGCACCAGCACCACTGGGGCGCCCCGCATCGGCTGGGCCACCAGCGCCGCCTGCACGCCCGAGACGGCCTGCATGTCGTTGACCAGCGCCTGGTCGAGCGGGAAGCCCATCACCACCCATCCGATCAGCGCCGGGGCGCGCATTGGCACCATCACGAACTGGTAGGGCTGGCTCGACACCAGGGCCACCACGCCGCTGCCCGGGCGCTGGGCCAGCTGCGGCGCCAGGCGGGCCAGCGCCGGGCCCAGCGCCGGGTCGGCCGTCTCGCCCAGGGCCTTGACGGCCAGGTCGGTGCCCAGCAGCCCGGCCAGGCTGGCGCCGATGCGGGCGCCGTGGTTCTCCAGCGCCGAGCGCACCGTGTCCAGGTCGCCCGAGCCCACGGCCTCGCGCATGCCGTAGTCAGCCGCCAGCAGCGCGGCGCCCTGGTGCAGCTTGGCGGCGCGCTGGTCGAGCAGCCGCTGCCACACGCGGCCGGCCAGCACCAGGTGCTCGTCGAGCTGGCGGTGGGCGTTGCGGTCGATGCTCTGCCGGATCACCAGGAAGCCGGCGGCTTGCACCACCAGCAGCAGCGCCAGCGACACCAGCACGATGCGGCCAGACAGCCGCAGCGCCGGCCAGCGGCGGCGCAGGCCGGCCAGCAGGCCGGGGCCAGGCATCCCGCGGGACGCCATCACGGCGCCACCCCGGTGAGCTTGACGCTGGCCGCCACGTTGCCGGTGGCGGGCACCTGCAGCGGCTGGTCCAGCGCCGGGGCGCCGGGCGGCAGGCCCGGGTGCCAGGTGCGCAGCCGGTAGGCGCCCGCCGGCACCGACGCCAGGCGCAGCTGGCCCTTGTCGGTGGTCAGGCCGTGGTGGGGTGTCTCCACCACCACCATCCAGGCGGCCATGGTGTCGTGGATGTTGCAACCCAGCACGGCGATGCCGGGCTTGTCGAACACCACCGGCGCGGCCGGCGTGCCGACGTACAGCTTGATCTCGAACTTCTTGACCGGCGAGAACGAGTAGACATGGTGGCGCACCGTGTCGCGGTTGGGAAAGCCCACCGCCGTGCCCACCGTCACCACCGACACCGCGGGCTGGAACTGCCGGTTGGCCTGCACCACCTCCACGCCAGGCATCGGCTTGCTGGCAGCCCGCGCCTCGGGCGATTCCAGGAAGACGGCCGCGCCTTCCAGCGGCTTGCCGGCGGCGTCGGTCACCAGCACGTCCACGCTGCCGGCGCGGGCCGGCAGCCAGGCACTGGCACAGGCGGCAAGGCAGAGCAGGGGCAGCAGGCGTGGCATCGGTCGGGGCGTCCAGGTGCGGACGGCTGCCCAATGGCGCGCCATCCCTGTGGTCTATCGGCCGACCAGGGGGCTGACTTGAGCGGCGACGGTCAGGTGCCCGACTCGGCCGACGCGATCACGCCGCCGCCCAGGCACACCTCGCCGTCGTACAGCACGGCCGACTGGCCTGGCGTGACGGCCCATTGCGCGGCATCGAACTGCAGGCTGAAGCGGCCCTGGCCCAGCGCGGCCAGCCGGCAGGTGGCATCGGCCTGGCGGTAGCGGGCCTTGGCCGCCAGCGCACCATCGGCCGGCGGGGTGCCGGCCACCCAGCTGGCGTCGTCGAACACCAGACTGTGCGACTGCAGCCAGGGGTGGTCATGCCCCTGCACCGCCACCAGCGCGTTGCGGTCCAGGTCCTTGCGGGCCACGAACCAGGGGGCGTGGTCGCCGGCGCCGCGGGCGGCGCCTTTCTCCTTCACACCGCCGATGCCCAGCCCCTGGCGCTGGCCCAGGGTGTAGAAGCTCAGCCCCACATGCTGGCCGATGCGCCTGCCGCGGTCGTCGACGATGGGGCCGGGCTGGTGGCTGAGATAGCGGTTGAGAAATTCGCGGAACGGCCGCTCGCCGATGAAGCAGATGCCGGTGGAGTCCTTCTTCTTCGCATTCGGCAGGCCGGCCTCGCCGGCGATGCGGCGCACCTCGGTCTTGGGCAGTTCGCCCACCGGAAACAGCGTCTTCGCCAGCTGCGCCTGGGTGAGGCGGTGCAGGAAGTAGCTCTGGTCCTTCAGCGGGTCCAGGCCCTTGAGCAGCTCGAAGCGGCCGTGCGCTTTCTCGCGCACCCGGGCGTAGTGCCCGGTGGCGATCTTCTCGGCGCCCAGGCGCATGGCGTGGTCGAGGAAGGCCTTGAACTTGATTTCGGCATTGCACAGCACGTCGGGGTTGGGCGTGCGGCCGGCCTGGTATTCACGCAGGAACTCGGCGAACACCCGGTCCTTGTAGTCGGCGGCGAAGTTGACATGCTCGATCTCGATGCCGATCACGTCGGCCACCGCGGCGGCGTCGACGAAGTCGATGTTCGATGAGCAGTAGTCGCTGTCGTCGTCGTCTTCCCAGTTCTTCATGAAGATGCCGACCACCTCATGCCCCTGCTGCTTGAGCAGCCAGGCGGTGACGGCCGAATCGACGCCGCCGGACAGGCCGACGACCACGCGTTGGGGTTTCATGGGCGGTGATTGTCTGCAGTTCGTCCGCAGAATGCCGGGCATGACGCTGACCCACCGCCCCGCCGTGCCCGCCGACGCGCCCGCCTGCATCGCCCTGCGCGGCCGCACGCGCCAGAACGCCGTGCCCACCGACCGCCTGGCGGCCTACGGCATCACCGCCGCCAGCTGGGCCGAGGGCATCCGCAGCGGCGCCACGCCCGGCCATGTGGCCCTGCAGGGCGATGTGCTGGTCGGCTACTGCTTCGGCGACCGCCACACCGGCGAAGTGGTGGTGCTGGCCCTGCTGCCCGAGGCCGAAGGCCAGGGCCTGGGCCGCGACCTGCTGGGCCGGGTGGTGGCGCAACTGGCCGGGCTGGGCTGGCGGCGCTTGTTCCTGGGCTGCAGCACCGACCCCGCCAGCCGGTCACACGGTTTCTACCGGCACCTGGGCTGGCGGTCGACCGGACAGCTGGACGCGCATGGCGACGAGATCCTGGAGCTGCATGTGCCGGCAGCGGGCTGACCGGCTGGCGACAACTGGGCGACGCAACGGCTCCGCCCAGCAAGGCGCGCATCGCTCCGAGCAGATGCTGGCGGCGCTGGGTGAAGGTCTGTCGGCCGCCGAAACCCGGCACCTCTGCGGAACCATCTGTGCGACGCATCGCACGACCAGAACCCCTACCTGGCCCAGTTCTCGACCTGCAGCCCCTTCACGCGCCCGAAGTCCTTCACGTTGTTGGTGACGATGATGGCGCCGACAGCTCGCGCATGCGCCGCGATCATCAGGTCGGCAGCACCAAGTTGCGCTCCGCGCTTCTTCAGGTCTGCGCGCATCTCGGCGTCGTGCTGCGCCGCCTCCTGAGGCCAGTCCAGCACCGCCAGATGCAGTGCCAGGCTGTCCAGCACCGCCTGGTTCTGCTTGCGCCTGGCAGCGGCAGACGCCTGCACGCCGTAGCGCAGTTCAGCCAACGTCACGGCGGACATCACCTGCTGCTGCAGCGGGACCGATTGCACCTTCGCCGCCAGCAGCGGCGAATCACCACGCATCAGGAAGATGCAGGTGTCGGTGTCCAGCATGTACAACGGTGCCGTCAAAACCTGCGCTCTTGAACCGGCAGTTGATCGGCAGACGCCATGAAATCCGAGGACGCCGTCAGGCCAGACGCGAAAAAGCCTGACCAGTCACTCGGACGCGGTGTCAGCACGACGCTTTCGCCTTCACGGCGGATGAAAACCTCGCGCACCGACTCAGGAAACCGGAACTCCCGTGGCATCGTGACCGTCTGTGACCGGTTGTTCCAACCGACGCGGGCCGTGGGCCTGGGATCTGGGGCGGGGTGGCTTGCCATCCGCCGGAGCATAGGGTCATGGCTGCCATGTGGCAAGCCATCTACCACCGGCTCGCCAAAGATCCGGCCGCCCCGGCGGATTCAGGTGGACGCCCAGCGCCCGTCGTCCAGCTGCCGCACCCGGCCGTCGGCCAGCAGTTCGTCCAGGTGCATCTGGATGCTGCGGCGCTCGACAAAGCCGACCCACAGCGCGTCGTGCTCGGGCGGGTACAGCAGGCGCTGGCGCACCAGGTCGTCCATGGCTTGCGGGCCTGCGGCCAGCATCGCCAGCAGGCGGGCCTCACGCTCATCCAGCTTGGCCGTGAAGGCGGCCAGCTGGTCGAGGAACGCGGCCCGGTCGGTGATGACGGCGCGGTGGTGCGACGTGACCCACACCCGCGCATCCAGCGTGGCCACCGCCGCCAGGCTGCGGCGGAAGTCGGCCAGGTTGGACGTGGCGTCGCCGTAGTACGGGCCGAAGCCGGAGAGGTCGATGTCGCCGATGAAGGCCACGCCGTGGCTCTGCTCGATCAGTGCGCAGTGGCCAGCGGTGTGGCCGGGCAGGTGCTGTGCCCGCACGCTGGTGCCGCCGCCCAGTTGCCACACCGCGCCGTCGGCATAACCGGTGGCGTCGGGCCGCGGGTGGTAGAAGAACTCGGCGCGCAGCTTGTCGTGCATCGGCGCCAGCACGGCGGGCGGGTAGCCGAAGTGGCGCGACAGGCCGTCCCAGCTCTGCGCGGCGGCCAGGTCGGCGTGGTGCACCTGCACGGCAGCGTGCGGCACGCGGTGCAGGCCGGTCATGTGGTCTTCATGCACATGGCCCAGGATCACCAGGTCGACGTCGTCGAAATCCGGCCCGATGCGGTTGGCCACCAGCGGCGTGTCGAAGGCCACGCGCTGGTCGGCGCCCTGCACGATGACCTGGTTGCCATCCGGGTACTTGCCGGATTTCTCGCCCAGGTGCACGGCCACCGGGCCGAAGCGCAACACATCGTTCATTCGCGGTCCTGTCAGGCCCAGAGTGAGGGGTCGGCGCCCACCACGCCCAGCGGGTGGCGCACGCCGGCCAGGTGGTCTTCCATGCAGCGCAGCACCAGCGGGCTGCGGTGGCGGGCGGCGCTGGCGCGCACTTCGTCGGGGGTGAGCCACAGCGTGCGCACCACCGGCGCGTCCAGCGTGCGGCTGGGGTCGGGTGCGCCCACGCTGCCGCCGTAGGCAAAGCGCAGATAGGTGATGTCGTCGGCCGGCTGGCCGTGGGCCGCCGGCCGCTGCAGCCGCGCCAGGTACACCCCCACCAGCCACTGTGGCGTGAAGGAGCAGGTTGTCTCTTCCAGGCACTCGCGCGCGGCGCCTTGTTCCGGGGTCTCGCCCGGGTCCAGGTGGCCGGCCGGGTTGTTGAGCTTCAGGCCTTCAGGGGTCATCTCCTCCACCAGCAGGAAGCGTCCGCCCTGCTCGACCACGGCGGCCACGGTGACACTGGGTTTCCAACGGAGATCGGCCATGCGGCGCATCGTAGCCTTGGCCCGGGTGGGCACTCGGTCACGGTCGCGACGCTTGACAGCGGCACCTCAGGTAAGCTTCTTGCAGTGGCTGCCCTTCGGCCCGCTGGCCGAGAGGCTCCGGGCCTGGTGCCTGACAACAACTGAGGAGTTCAATCCATGGGTCTGCTGATTGGTGTGCCGCGTGAGACGGCGGCCGGCGAGAAGCGCGTTGCCACCGTGCCCGAGGTGGTCGAGAAGCTGGTCAAGCTGGGCTTCTCGGTGCAGGTGGAAAGCGGCGCGGGCGATGCGGCCAACTGTGCCGACGACACCTACCGCGCCGCCGGTGCACAGACCGCCGCGAGCGCGGCCGATGTGTGGGGCAAGAGCGACATCGTCTTCAAGGTGCGCCCGCCCACGCCCGACGAGGTGGCGATGCTGCGCCCCGGCGGCATGCTGATCGGCTTCGTCTGGCCGGCGCAGAACCCGGCGCTGATGGAGCAGCTGGCCGCCAAGGGCGCCACCGTGCTGGCCATCGACGCGCTGCCGCGCCAGCTGAGCCGGGCGCAGAAGATGGATGCGCTCACGTCGCAGGCCGGCGTCAGCGGCTACCGCGCCGTCATCGAGGCGGCCAATGCCTTCGGCCGCTTCTTCAACGGCCAGATCACCGCCGCCGGCAAGGTGCCGCCGGCCAAGGTGTTCATCGCCGGTGCCGGCGTGGCGGGCCTGGCGGCCATCGGCACGGCGGCCAACCTGGGTGCCATCGTGCGCGCCAACGACACCCGCGCCGAGGTGGCCGACCAGGTGGTGTCGCTGGGCGGTGAATTCGTCAAGGTCGACTACGAGGAAGAAGGCTCGGGCGGCGGCGGCTATGCCAAGGTGATGAGCGAGGGCTTCCAGGCCGCGCAGCGCGCCATGTACGCCCAGCAGGCGCGCGAGGTCGACATCATCATCACCACTGCGCTGATTCCGGGCAAGCCGGCGCCACGGCTGATCACTGCCGAGATGGTGCAGACCATGCGCCCCGGCAGCGTGATCGTCGACATGGCCGCTGAACAAGGCGGCAACTGCGAGCTCACCGTGCCTGGCGAGGCGGTGGTGCGCCACGGCGTCACCATCGTCGGCTACACCGACCTGGCCAGCCGGCTGGCCAAGCAGAGCAGCACGCTGTATTCCAACAACCTGCTGCGCTTGACAGAAGAGCTGTGCAAGACCAAGGACGGCCAGGTCAACGTCAATTTCGAAGACGACGCGATCCGCGGCCTCACCGTCATCAAGGACGGCGCCGTCACCTGGCCGGCGCCGCCCATCAAGATGCCGGCCGCGCCGCCCAAGCCGGCGGTTGCCGCTGCGCCGGCGGCCAAGAAGGCGCATGGCCATGGCCCGGGTGAGCCGATGTCGGCCCAGAGCCTGGCCACGGTGTTCGGCATCGGCGCGGTGCTGTTCGCGCTGGTGGGCATGTACGCGCCGGCCAGCTTCCTGAGCCATTTCACGGTGTTCGTGCTGGCCTGCTTCGTCGGCTACATGGTGGTGTGGAACGTCACCCCCAGCCTGCACACGCCGCTGATGAGCGTGACCAACGCCATCTCGTCGATCATCGCCATCGGCGCGCTGGTGCAGGTGGCGCCGCCGCTGGACGCGGCCGGCGCAGCCAACCGGCCGAATGCGCTGATCCTGGGCCTGGCCGTCGTCGCCCTGGTGCTGACGGCCGTCAACATGTTCGGCGGCTTCGCGGTGACGCGGCGCATGCTGGCGATGTTCCGCAAGTGACCCCGCACAACAACAAGAAGGAGCGGACATGAGTTCCAGCCTTGCCACGATGGCGTACATCGGCGCCACCATCCTGTTCATCCTCAGCCTGGGCGGGCTGAGCAACCCCGAGACAGCCCGCCGCGGCAACCTGTTCGGCATGGTCGGCATGGCCATTGCCGTGCTGGCCACGGTGCTGGGCCCGCGTGTCACCGCGGCCGGCGTGCCGTGGATCGTCGGCGCCCTGGTGGTGGGCGGCGCCATCGGCGTCATCGCCGCCAAGAAGGTGCAGATGACGCAGATGCCCGAGCTGGTGGCACTGATGCACAGCCTGGTCGGCCTGGCGGCCTGCCTGGTGGGCTTTGCCAGCTATGTGGACACGTCCACCGTGTTCGCCACCGGCGCCGAGAAGGCCATCCACGAGGTCGAGATCTATGTCGGCATCCTGATCGGCGCGGTCACGTTCAGTGGCTCGATCGTGGCGTTCGGCAAGCTGTCGGGCAAGATCGGCGGCAAGCCGCTGCTGCTGCCCGGCCGCCACCTGCTGAACCTGGCGGGCCTGCTGGTGGTGGTGTACTTCGGCTGGGCCTTCGTGCAGGCGCACGACATCCAGGCCGGCATGCTGCCGCTGCTGGTGATGACGGTGATCGCCCTGCTGTTCGGCATCCACATGGTGATGGCCATCGGCGGCGCCGACATGCCGGTGGTGGTGTCGATGCTCAACAGCTACTCGGGCTGGGCGGCCGCGGCCACCGGCTTCATGCTGAGCAATGACCTGCTGATCGTGGTGGGCGCGCTGGTGGGCTCGTCGGGCGCCATCCTCAGCTACATCATGTGCCGGGCGATGAACCGCAACTTCATCAGCGTGATCGCGGGTGGATTCGGTGGTGGCGCGCCAGCGCCCAAGGCAGCCGGTGGCGCCGCCGAGCCGCAGGGCGAGGTGGTGCCGGTCAACGCCACCGAAACCGCCGAACTGCTGCGCGAGGCCAAGAACGTGATCATCGTGCCCGGCTACGGCATGGCGGTGGCGCAGGCGCAGCACACGGTGTTCGAGATCACCCGCCTGCTGCGCGAGAAGGGCGTGAACGTGCGCTTCGGCATCCACCCGGTGGCCGGCCGCATGCCGGGCCACATGAACGTGCTGCTGGCCGAGGCCAAGGTGCCCTATGACATCGTGCTGGAGATGGACGAGATCAACGACGACTTCCCCGACACCGACGTGACCATGGTGATCGGCGCCAACGACATCGTGAACCCGGCCGCGCAGGACGACCCCACCAGCCCGATTGCCGGCATGCCGGTGCTGGAGGTGTGGAAGGCCAAGACCAGCATCGTGATGAAGCGCAGCATGGCCAGCGGCTACGCCGGCGTCGACAACCCGCTGTTCTACAAGGACAACAACCGCATGCTGTTCGGCGACGCGAAGAAGATGCTGGACGAGGTGCTGTTGGCGCTGAAGGCCTGAGCCACACCGCACCCAGCACAACGGGCCGGCATTGCCGGCCCTTCTTCATTCCAGTGGTGCGACGGAGGGGGTTTGCCGGTCTAAAATTGTTCACCTCAGGGGTGAACAAAGATGCATGTCGAGTTCGTCGACGCCAGGTTGAAGAAGACCTGCGAGGACAAGGCCAGCCGGCAGCGTGCCTTCCAGAAGGCAGCATCCGACAAGCTGGCGCAGCGGCTGGACGATCTGCGCGCCGCCCGCTGCATGGACGACATGCACCATCTGCCCGGCAGTTGGGAGGAATTGACCGGCGACCGGCGCGGCCAGTTCTCGTGCCGGCTCGACAAGAAGCTGCGCCTTGTCCTTCGCCCCACGCAACAGCCTGCACCCACCAAGCCCGACGGCGGCCTGGATTGGGCGACCATCGATGCCGTCACCATCCTGGAAGTGGTGAACTACCATGACTGAGCCCATGCTCACTTACTCTCCGCAAGAAGTGTCGCCGCCTGGCGCCACGCTGCGTGACCTGATGGAAGAGCGCGACTGGACCCAGCGTGAATTGGCTGGCCGGCTCGGTCGTCCCGTTCAGGCCGTCAATGAGATTTTGGCCGGCAAGAAAGAAATCACCGAAGACACCGCGCTGGAACTGGAGCGTGTGCTGCAGGTGCCGGCGCAGTTCTGGCTGGTGCGTGAATCGCAGTTCCGCGAGTCTCTCGCCCGCCGGCGTGTGGCCGAGGCCGCCAGCATCCACGTGCCCTGGCTCGAGCAGTTTCCGCTGAAGGCTCTGCAAACCGCCGGCGTGCTGCCGCCTGGGCGCCTGACAGCCCCCTTCAAGCAGCAGCTGGTCGACCGGTTGTTGCGCTTCTTCGGGGTGGCATCACCGGCAGGCTGGCAGGCGCACTATGACCAGATGCAGGCGCAGTTCCGCCGCGCCCGGCCGGCCCGGCAGACCGACGTGGCCGCCATCACCGCCTGGCTGCGCATGGGCGAGTTGCAGGCCAGCCGGCTGCGGCTGGACGACTACAGCGCCAGCAAGCTGACGGCCGCGCTGCCCGCCATGCGTGCGCTGACCTTGGCGCCGTCGGCAGATGCCCTGCCGGCATTGGTGCGTCTGTGTGCCGGCGCCGGGGTGGCGCTGGTGCTGGTGCCGGCGCTGCCAGGCACGCATGTGTCGGGTGTGGTGCGCTGGATGGGTGGGCGGCCGCTGATCCAGCTGTCGCTGCTGGGCAAGGCCAGCGACGGCTTCTGGTTCAGCTTCTTCCATGAGGTGGGCCATGTGCTGAAGCACCGCAGCCGGGCCATCTACCTGGACGATGCAGCCGACGGCGGCACCGCCGAATCACCGGAAGAGCAGGAGGCCAAC
>JAGOBT010000337.1:2237-4582 GCA_017999135.1 Burkholderiaceae bacterium | reverse complement strand
CCCAGGCGGCCGGCGTCGTCGAGCCGGCCCCAGGTGGTGATCTCGTCGATGGTGCGCAGGCAGCCCTCGCACCAGCCGGTGGAGGCATGCATGCGGCAGATGTTGATGCAGGGGCTGGCAGCGGCCTGCGGCGCCGTGGTGGCCATCAGGCAGCCTCCACCACGTCGGCGGCCGGGGCGCCGGTCAGGCGCAGCAGGTCGTCGGGGCGCAGGCAGAACACGCCGTTGGGGTGGCCGGCCGCGGCCCAGATCTGCGGAAAGCGGAACAGGTCCTGGTCGACCAGCACCACGGGCGGGTTGGAATGCGCCACCGGCGCCACGCCGCCGATCGAGAAGCCGGTCTGCTGCTTGACGAAGGCGGCGTCAGCCCGGCCCACCGGGCCCACCTGCTGCGCCACCTTGGCCTCGTCCACCCGGCGGTCGCCAGACGCGACCACGAGCACCGCCACGCTGTCAGCGCGGCGGCGGAAGATCACGCTCTTGGCGATCTGGCCGGTCTGCACGCCCAGCGCGGCGGCGGCCTCGGCGCAGGTGCGGGCGGGCACGTCCAGCCACACCGGGGCATGCGGGTGGCCCCGGTCGGCCAGTGCGGCCGCCACACGGCGGAAGCCTTCGGGCCGGTCGGGCAGCACGGCCGTCATGCCGCGACCTGCGCGCGCCTGGTCAGCAGCGCCTTGCCGGCGCGCGAGACCGGCGGGCGTCCCAGCACGCCGCTGATGAAGCCGCCGGCGTCGACCAGCGCGTCCAGGTCGATGCCGGTGTCAATGCCCATGCCCTGCAGCATGAACACCACGTCTTCGGTGGCCACGTTGCCGGTGGCGCCCTTGGCATAGGGGCAGCCACCCAGGCCGGCCACGCTGGTGTCGAAGGTGTGGATGCCCAGTTCCAGGCAGGCGTAGATGTTGGCCAGCGCCTGGCCATAGGTGTCGTGGAAGTGCCCGCTCACCTCGTCGATCGGGTAGTGCTTCAGCGCCCGCTCCATCACCGCCTGCACCCGGCGCGGCGTGCCCACGCCGATGGTGTCGGCCACGCCGCAGTGGTGCACGCCGATCTGCTTGAACAGCTTGACCAGGTGCTCCACCTCGTCGGGCGTCACCTCGCCCTGGTAGGGGCAGCCCAGCGCGCAGCTGATGGCCGAGCGCACCTTGAGGCCGGCCTCGCGCGCGGCGGCCACCACCGGGGCAAAGCGCTCGATGCTTTCCTCGATGCTGCAGTTGATGTTGCGGCGGCTGAAGGCCTGGCTGGCGGCGCCGAACACCACCACCTCGTCGGGGCGGGTGGCCGGGTTGTTGGCATCCGCGCCGGCCAGCGCGGCCTGCAACCCCAGCATGTTGGGCACCAGCACGCTGTAGCGGTTGCCGGCCTTGCGGTCGATGCCGGCCATGACCTGCGCGTTGTCGGCCATCTGCGGCACCCACTTGGGGCTGACATAGCTGGTGACCTCGATCTCGCGCAGGCCGGCGGCCTGCAGGCGGTGCACCAGGTCGATCTTGACGGCGGTGTCCACCGGCTGCTTTTCGTTCTGCAGGCCGTCGCGCGGGCCCACTTCCACCAGGGTGACACGGTCTGGAATCATGGTTGTCCCTTCGAAGTCTGCGAATTATCGTGTCGGGACATCGTGACATCCCGGGCCTGGAGGATGACGCTGTCGCTTGCAGGGGCAGAATGCGGCCCATGGCCACGCACGGGTGCGGCCACTCGTCTGGAGCCCTCGCCTTGGGAACGTCCCTGAGCCGCCTGCAACTGGCCCAGCGCATCCACCAGATCCTGCTGCGCGAGATCGATCACGCCATCGAGGTGGAGCGCCTGCTGGCCGACCCGCGCTATGCACGCGATGTGCTGCTGGTCTGCGAGGCCGTGCCCGGCGGTGAATTGCAGCCGCTGGTGCGGCTGTTCCGCGACGCTTCGCACCCCACCGCCGGCCCGGCTGAGCCGCCCGGCCATGCACCGCAGGCCAACGATTGGGGCCGCGACACGTCGGGCTTCGGCGTGACGCAGCCGCCGCCGGTGCCCGCAGCAGGTGGCACCCGACGCGCCAGCGACAGCGAGCCCGCGCCGCTGGACCCACCCCCGCGGCGCAGCTGGTTGCCGCGCTGGCGCGATTCCAAGTAGCCGGCGCGCCACGGCTCAGGCCGGTGCCAGCCGCAGCAGCTCGCCACCTTCGCCCACCTGGTCGCCCACCGCGTACAGCAGCTCGGCCAGCACACCGTCACGCGGAGCGTGCAGGGTGTGCTCCATCTTCATCGCCTCCATCACCGCCAGCGCCTGGCCGCGGGTGACCGTCTCGCCGGCCTGGGCCAGGAAAGCGATCACCTTGCCCGGCATCGGCGCCGTGAGCTGGCCGCC
>JAGOBT010000337.1:0-2137 GCA_017999135.1 Burkholderiaceae bacterium | reverse complement strand
TGCGGCGGCCAGCGCAGCACGTCCAGCCGGCCGGTGGCGGGCAGGAAGTTGTTGTCGGGCTGCTCGGCGCAGATGCGTGCCTCGATGGCATGGCCGGTGATGCGCAGTTCGTCCTGCCGCAGCGGCAGCGGCTGGCCGGCGGCCACGCGCAGCTGCCACTCCACCAGATCCAACCCGGTGATGGCCTCGGTGACCGGGTGCTCCACCTGCAGCCGGGTGTTCATTTCCATGAAGTAGAAGCGCAGGTCGCCGTCGTCCACCTCTTCGGCGATGAACTCCACCGTGCCGGCGCCCACATAACCCACCGCCTGGGCGGCCGCCACCGCGGCGGCACCCATCTCGGCGCGGCGCTCGGCGCTCATGCCCGGCGCGGGGGCTTCCTCCAGCACCTTCTGGTGGCGGCGCTGCACCGAGCAATCACGCTCGAACAGGTGGATCACCTGGCCCTGGCTGTCGCCGAACACCTGGATTTCGATGTGACGCGGGCGCAGCACATAGCGTTCGACCAGCACATGGTCGCTGCCGAAGCTGTTCTTGGCCTCGCGCTGGCAACTGGCCAGCGCGGCGGCAAAGTCTTCGGCCTTGTCGACGCGGCGCATGCCCTTGCCGCCGCCGCCGGCGCTGGCCTTGATCAGCACCGGGTAGCCGATGCGCGCGGCCTCGCGGGCCAGCAAGTCGGGGCTGTTGTCGTCACCGTGGTAGCCGGGCACCAGCGGCACGCCGGCGGCTTCCATCAGCGACTTGGCGGCCGACTTGCTGCCCATGGCGGCGATGGCGCTGGCCGGCGGGCCGATGAAGGCGATGCCGGCCGCCGCGCAGGCTTCGGCAAATCCCGCGTTCTCCGACAGGAAACCGTAACCCGGATGCACCGCCTGGGCCCCGGTGGCCTGGGCTGCGGCCAGGATGCGGTCGGCACGCAGGTAGCTGTCTTTTGGCGACGCGCCGCCGATGGCCACCGCCTCGTCACAGGCCATCACATGGTGGGCATTGGCATCGGCGGCCGAATACACCGCCACGGTGCGGATGCCCAGCCGGCGGCAGGTGGCCGCCACGCGGCAGGCGATCTCACCGCGGTTGGCAATCAGGATCTTCTTGAACATGGGCTTGTCTCCATCAAACGGCCACGGGCTTGCCGCCCAGCCGGCCGCGCAGCTTGCGCACCAGCAATCGCAGGAACTTGAACAACACCAGCGTGAGCACCACGCTGGCCACGACCAGCAAGGCCAGCGCCAGGCCGAACCACAGCGGGTGCGCCACCGCCAGCCACAGCATGGTCGGCACCAGCGCATCACCGGCCAGCGACAGCGCGATGTTCGAGAACGGCTCGGGCGAGGTGTTGACCGCCGCCCGGGTGGTGGCCTTGGCCACGTGGCTGGTGGCCGCCAGCGTGCCGCCCAGCAGGGCCGCGGCGGTGGCCCAGGCGGCCTGGTCACCGCCGAACACCGCGCCCGCCAGCGCCGCGCCCGCAGGGATACGCAGGAACGTGTGCAGCCCGTCCCACAGCGAATCGAGCCCCGGCACCTTGTCGGCAAAGAACTCCACCGCCAGCATCAACCCGGCCGCGCCCAGCACCAGCGGGTGCTGCAGCAATTGCAGGCCGGCCGGCAGCGGCACCCAGCCCATGGCGCCCGCCAGGCCGGTGAAGAACACCACCGCATACAGCCGCAGGCCGCTGGCCCAGCCCAGCGCGGCGGCCAGCGCCAGCAGGTGGGTGGTGGCCAGGGTGTCGATGTTCATGGCTGGCCCACGTCACGGCGGTAGACGCCAATGGCTTCGGCAGTGCGCCAGGCGGGCGGCGCCTCCCAGGTGGCCCAGGTCTCGTCGGCGTGCACCACCAGCGCGCCGCGAAAACGCCACAGCGTGTGCGCCAGGAAGCAGGTGCTGCCATGCCGCACTTCCACCAGTGAGTGCACCCGGCCGTCAGCCATGGGCGTGACGTCGACCACATGCAGCGTCCAGCCCTCGGGGTAGATCACCTGCACCCGGATGATGGCGTCGGCATCCAGCAACTGCTCGCCGCTGGCGCGCCAGAACAGCGTGGCGTCGTCGGCCAGGAAGCGGCGTGCCGCCGCCCAGTCGCGCGCCTGGAAGCTGGCCCACAGCGCCCGCACCGTGGCGGCATGGTGTGCGGGGTCGG
>JAGOBT010000336.1 GCA_017999135.1 Burkholderiaceae bacterium | reverse complement strand
TTCACATGGCAAAGCGCGACTACTACGACGTGCTCGGTGTGCCCAAGAACGCCACCGACGACGACATCAAGAAGGCCTACCGCAAGCTGGCCATGAAGTTCCACCCCGACCGCAACCAGGGCGAGGGGGATGACGCGAAGAAGGCGGAAGAGAAGTTCAAGGAGGCCAAGGAGGCCTACGAGATGCTCTCCGACCCGCAGAAGAAGGCCGCCTACGACCAGTACGGCCATGCGGGCGTCGATCCGAACGGCGGCATGGGCCGCGGCCCGGGCGCCGAGGGCATGGGCGGCTTTGCCGAGGCCTTCGGCGACATCTTCGGCGACATCTTCAACGGCGGCCGGCGTGGCGGCGGCGGGGGCCAGCAGGTCTACCGCGGCAGCGACCTGAGCTACGCGATGGAGATCAGCCTGGAAGAGGCGGCCAACGGCAAGGACGCGCAGATCCGCATCCCCAGCTGGGACACCTGCGACACCTGCCATGGCAGCGGCGCCAAGCCCGGCACCAGTGCCAAGACCTGCGGCACCTGCAACGGCAGCGGCACGGTGCACATGCGCCAGGGCTTCTTCAGCATCCAGCAGACCTGCCCGCACTGCCACGGCAGCGGCAAGATCATTCCCGAGCCCTGCACCACGTGCAACGGCGCCGGCAAGATCAAGCGGCAGAAGACGCTGGAGGTGAAGATCCCCGCCGGCATCAATGAAGGCATGCGCATCCGCAGCGCCGGCAACGGTGAGCCGGGCACCAACGGCGGGCCGGCGGGCGATCTCTACATCGAGATCCGCATCAAGGAACACGACATCTTCGAGCGCGACGGTGACGACCTGCACTGCACCGTGCCGGTGTCGTTCACCACCGTGGCGCTGGGCGGCAGCATCGAGGTGCCCACGCTCAGCGGCAAGGCCGAGATCGAGTTGCCCGAAGGCACCCAGCACGGCAAGACCTTCCGCCTGCGCGGCAAGGGCATCAAGGGCCTGCGCAGCAGCTACCCGGGTGACCTGTACGCCCATGTGTCGGTGGAGACACCGGTCAAGCTGACCGAGCACCAGCGCAAGCTGCTGAAGGAACTGGACGAATCCCTGAAGAAGGGCGGCGAGAAGCATTCGCCGAATGCCAAGAGCTGGACCGACCGGGTGAAGGACCTGTTCAAGTGAGCTGGTGATGC
This sequence comes from Burkholderiaceae bacterium, assembly GCA_017999135.1. Taxonomy (GTDB): domain Bacteria; phylum Pseudomonadota; class Gammaproteobacteria; order Burkholderiales; family Burkholderiaceae_C; genus Pseudaquabacterium. Next base: position 3,425 of record JAGOBT010000336.1, on the reverse strand, counting down.
CGGCCCACGGGCGGGCGTCACGGCCGGAACTTGATGGCGGTGCCACACTCCCACCCGCAACCATGGACACCACCGCCCATCCACGCCCCCGCTCTGCCGGCCTGCTGCGCCAGTGGGCCGCCGGCTTGTCGGCTGCCGTGCTGGCCTGGGCCGGCGTGGCCAGTGCCCAGCCGGTGCGCACCGAGCACGTCACCGCCGAACTGGTGGCACGCAACACCGGCGTGCAGCCGGGCCAGGCGGTGCAGATCGGCCTGCGGCTGCAGCACATTCCGCACTGGCACACCTACTGGCGCAACCCGGGTGATTCAGGCCTGCCCACCACGCTGACCTGGACGCTGCCCGCCGGCGCCCAGGCCGGCGCCATCGACTGGCCGGCGCCGCGGCGCATCCCCATCGGCCCGCTGGTCAACTACGGCTATGAAGGCGACCTGCTGCTGCCGCTGCGCTTCACCGCACCGGCCGACGCCCAGCCCGGCAGCACGCTGCAGTTGAAGGCCGAGGCCAACTGGCTGGTCTGCAACGATGTCTGCATCCCCGAATCGGCCACGCTGAACCTGTCACTGCCGGTGCTGGCGCCCGGTGCGGCGGCCGCGCCGGGCCCGCTGGTGGCGCAGTTCGATGCTGCCGCGGCCGAGGCCGCGGTGCCGTTGACCGGCTGGCGTGCCGAACTGCAACGCGCCGGGCGTGACCTGCAGCTGCGCCTGGTGCGCCAGCAGCCGCTGGCCGCCGGCGATGCCCTGCCGGCCGTGCAGGTGTTCCCCTACCCAGAGCAACTGCTGGAGCCGGCACGCCATGCCGCCTGGCGCACGGCCGATGGCTATGTGGTGCAGATGGCCCTGTCGCCGCATGCGGCCCAAGTGCCGACGTCGCTGCAGGGCATCGTGGTGGCGCAGGCCGATGCACGGTCCGCCGGCGGCGCACCCTGGGGTGTGCCGCAACGCAGTGTCGAATTCAGCGCCCCCATCACCGAGGTGGCCGCGCTGGAATTGCCCGCCGGCGCAGTGCGGCTCGACGATCCGCTGGCCGGCGGCACGTCCACGCCGGCGGGTGGCCAGCGCAATCTGCTCGGCGATCCGGCAGCACCTGCTGCCGCGGGCGGCGCGGGCGCGGCTGGAGCCAGCCTCGGCTTGCTGGCTGCCCTGGCGATGGCGCTGGTGGGCGGCATGGTGCTCAACCTGATGCCCTGCGTGTTCCCGGTGTTGTCGATCAAGCTGCTGGGGCTGACGCAGCAGGGCGATCAGCCAGCCCGCCTGCGCAGCCACGCGCTGGCCTACAGCGCCGGCGTGGTGCTCAGCTTCCTGGCGCTGGCCGGGCTGTTGCTGGCGCTGCGGGCCGCCGGCGGTGCCGTCGGCTGGGGCTTCCAGCTGCAGGAGCCGGGCGTGGTGTTCGTGCTGGCCCTGCTGTTCTTTGCGCTGGGGCTGAACCTGATGGGTGCCTTCGAGCTGGGCAATCTGCTGCCGCAAGGCCTGGCCGGCTGGCGTGCGCAGCGGCCGGCGGTCGACGCCTTTGGCTCGGGCGTGCTGGCTGTGCTGGCGGCCAGCCCCTGCACCGCGCCGTTCATGGGTGCCGCCCTGGGCTATGCCCTGACTCAATCCGCACCGCAGGCGCTGGCGGTGTTCGGCATGCTGGGCCTGGGCATGGCGCTGCCTTACGCAGCCCTGGTGCTGCTGCCCGGCTGGCGGCACCGCCTGCCGCGGCCGGGGCCCTGGATGCTGCGGCTGAAGCAGGCACTGGCCTTCCCGATGTTTGCCACCGTGGTGTGGCTGGTGTGGGTGCTGGGCCTGCAGGCCGGCATCGACGGCGCGGCCCAGGCGCTGCTGGCCCTGCTGGGGTTGGCCGCCCTGGTGTGGTTGCTGGGCCTGCTGCGCCAACCCGGCGCCGCAGCCCGGCTGGGAGTGCTGGCCGGCGTGGCCGCCATGGCGGCCTTGCTGGCCTGGAGCTGGCCGACCACCGAGCCATCACCTGCCGCCACTGGCACAGCCGGCGCGGCTGCGCTGGCACCGGGCAGCACGGCCGCCACCAGCACGGCGGATTGGCAGCCGTACAGCGACGCCGCCGTGGCCGCCCAGCTGGCCCAGGGGCGCACCGTGTTCGTCGACTTCACTGCCGCCTGGTGCGTGAGTTGCCAGGTCAACAAGCGGCTGGTGCTGACCCAGCCCGATGTGTTGGCCGACTTCGACAAGGCCCAAGTGGTGCGCATGCGCGCCGACTGGACGCGCCGCGACGACGAGATCACCGCCGCGCTGGCACGGCTGGGGCGCAACGGCGTGCCGGTGTATGCGCTGTTGCGGCCCGGCCAGGAACCTCTGCTGCTGCCCGAGATTCTGACCGCCGGCCTGGTGCGCAGCGCGCTGTCCGGCTTGTGATCCAGCCGGCCGGTTGGCGGCCACCACGCGTTCTCTCGTCCCACCCTGCTTGGAGCCCACCATGCATCTGTCTCGACGCCTTGCACTGGCCACGGTCGTGGCCGCTTCGATCGGCCTGCCGCTGCAGGCCCAGGCCCTGGCCGTGGGCGAGACCGCACCCGCCTTCGAGCTGAAGGACACCCAGGGCAAGACCGTGAAGCTGGCCGACTTCAAGGGCAAGCATGTGGTGCTGGAGTGGACCAACCCGGGTTGCCCCTTCGTGGTGAAGCACTACGGCGCGCAGAACATGCAGGCCCTGCAGAAGGAAGCCAAGGCCAAGGGCGTGGTGTGGCTGAGCATCAATTCCACCGCGCGTGGCCACCAGGACCACCTGGCGCCCGCCGCGCTGCAGGACAAGCTGGTGAAGGACTGGGGCGCCGCGCCCAGCGCCGTGCTGATGGACGAGGCCGGCACCGTCGGCAAGGCCTATGCCGCCCGAACCACGCCGCACATGTACCTGATCGACCCCGCCGGCAAGCTGGTGTATGCCGGTGGCATCGACGACAAACGCAGTTCCAACCCGGCCGACATTCCGGCTGCGAAGAACTTCGTGCGCGCCGCGCTGGCCGACAGCCTGGCGGGCAAGCCGGTGGCCGCACCCACCGCCCCGCCCTACGGCTGCAGCATCAAGTACGACGCCAGCTGATCTGCAACTGAGCTGCGGCTGATGGCCACGGCGGCTGCACGGCCGCACGGGTCAGAACAGGCTGGCCTGGGCGCTGGCCACCGCTGCTTCGCGGCGGGCGCTGCTGAACTGGGTGAGATCAAGGTCCACCCGCGCCCGGCTCAGGCCCAGGCGGTCAGCCGCCTTGTGGAAGCGCTGGCGCAGCAACTGGGCCCAGATGCCGCTGCCGGTCATGCGCTCGCCGAAGCGGCTGCTGTTATCAGCGCCACCGCGCATCTCGCGGATGCGGGCCATCACCCGGGCGGCACGGTCAGGAAAGTGCTGCTGCAACCACTGCTGGAACAGCGGGTTCACCTCCCAGGGCAGGCGGATCACGATGCTGAAGGCCGAGCTGG
>JAGOBT010000012.1 GCA_017999135.1 Burkholderiaceae bacterium | reverse complement strand
TGAAGGACGGCATGCGTCCGCTGCGCCTGGCCGGCATGATGCGGGTGGCCGAGGGCCAGACCACGGTCGACGAGGTGCTGCGGGCCACGCCGGCCTGGTCGGAATCCTGACCCGGCCAGCCAGCGGTTGGCCGGCCGCCCGGCCGCGTTGTCCTGTCAGCGACACCCCGGGTGCGCGGGGTGCTGCTTACGTGGAAACCACACCGGGCCCATGGGGGGCGCTCCCTAGAATCCGGCACGGCTGTCATGCCGTGTCGAGGAGCACCTGCAATGAAAATCAAGAGCCAGAAGGATTTCTGGTCGGGTCTGATGTTTGTGGCGGTCGGCCTGGGCTTTGCCTGGGGTGCCACCAACTACAGTTTCGGCACATCGGCCCGGCCCGGCCCCGCCTACTTCCCGTTCGGCCTGGGCGTCCTGTTGGCCATCATGGGTGCCCTGGTGTGGTTCGCGTCGATCACGGTGGAGACCGAGGACGGCGACCCCATCGGCAGCATCGCCTGGAAACCGCTGATCATCATCACTGGCTCGGTGGTGATGTTCGGCTTCATCCTGCCCAAGCTGGGCATGATCCTGTCGCTGCCCTTGCTGATCCTGGTGTCGGCGCTGGCCGGTGACGAGTTCCACTGGAAGGACGCGTTGCTGAACATCGCGGTGCTCACACTGGGCTCGTGGCTGGTGTTCATCAAGGGGCTCAGTCTGGTCATCCCCCTGTGGCCTTCGTTCATCACCGGCTGAGGCATCGACCATGGATCTCCTGAACAACCTGGCGCTCGGCTTCGGCGTCGCCTTCTCCTGGATCAACCTGGCCTACGCCTTCGGGGGCGCCGTGCTGGGCACGCTGATCGGCGTGCTGCCTGGCCTGGGGCCGGTGGCCACCATCGCGATGCTGCTGCCCAGCATCTACGCGCTCGACGCCACGCCCGCGCTGATCATGCTGGCCGGCATCTACTATGGATCGCAGTACGGCGGGTCGACCACGGCCATCCTGATCAACGTGCCGGGTGAGTCGGCGTCGGTGGTGACGGCCATCGATGGCTACCAGATGGCCCGCAAGGGCCGGGCCGGTGCCGCGCTGGCGGCGGCCGGTCTGGGCTCGTTCTTCGCCGGCTGCGTGGGCACCATCATCATCGCGGCCTTTGCGCCGCCGCTGACCGAAGTGGCGTTCAAGTTCGGTCCGGCCGAATACTTCAGCCTGATGGTGCTGGGCCTGATCGGCGCCGTGGTGCTGGCCTCGGGGTCGCTGATCAAGGCCATTGGCATGATCATCCTGGGTCTGCTGCTGGGCCAGATCAACACCGACGTGATCTCTGGTGTGCCGCGTTTCAGCTTCGACATCCCCGAACTGACCGACGGCATCGGCTTCGTGGCCATCGCGATGGGTGTGTTCGGCTTCGGCGAGATCATCGCCAACCTCAGCCGCCCGGCTGAAACCCGCGAGGTGTTCACCAAGAACGTGACCGGCCTGTGGCCCACCAGGCAGGACTTCAAGGACGCCGCGCCAGCCGTGCTGCGTGGTACCGCCCTGGGCTCGACGCTGGGCATCCTGCCCGGCGGTGGTGCGCTGCTGTCGTCGTTTGCGGCCTACACGCTGGAGAAGAAGATGCGTGGCCGGCCGGGCGAGGTGCCCTTCGGCCAGGGCAACATCCGCGGTGTGGCCGGCCCCGAGGCGGCCAACAACGCCGGCGCGCAGACCAGCTTCATCCCGATGCTGACGCTGGGCATCCCGCCGAACGCGGTGATGGCGCTGATGGTGGGCGCGATGACGATCAAGGGCATCCAGCCCGGCCCGCAGGTGATGACCAGCAACCCCGAACTGTTCTGGGGCCTGATCGCCAGCATGTGGGTGGGCAACCTGATGCTGATCATCCTGAACCTGCCGCTGATCGGCATCTGGATCAAGCTGCTGACGGTGCCTTACCGCTTCCTGTTCCCGGCCATCGTCACCTTCTGCTGCATCGGCAGCTACACGCTGAACAACAACCCGTTCGACGTGTACATGACGGCCATCTTCGCGGTGATCGGCTATGTGTTCTACAAGCTCAGCTGCGAGCCGGCGCCGCTGCTGCTGGGCTTCATTCTCGGCCCGATGATGGAAGAGAACCTGCGCCGTGCGCTGCTGCTGTCACGCGGTGACTGGTCCACCTTCGCCACCCGGCCGCTGTCGGCGTCGCTGCTGGCGGCGTCGGTGCTGATGATCGTTGTGGTGATGCTGCCGTCCATCCGCGCCAAGCGCGAGGAAGCCTTCGTCGAGGACTGACGCGGCAGCCGTCGCTCCGATGACAAGCGGCCCCGGTTGGGGCCGCTTTCACGTCCGGGGTGGGGCGGGCCGTGCGCGGCAACGCCCGGTCGCCGTCAGTCGTTCAAGGCCTGATCGATCGTGCGCAGCAACTGCGCGCCGTCCAGCGGCTTGGTGAGGAACTGTGCCGCACCGGCGTCGAAGCATTCGTCGATGCGCTGCGGCCGGCTCTCGGCCGAGACCACGATCACCGGCAGCGTGCGCAGCCGTGAATCCGCCTGCAGGGCCTGCAGCACGGCAATGCCGGGCTGGTCGGGCAGATCCAGGTCGAGCAGCACCAGGTCGGCCTCGGCCGCCAGCGCCAGGCCTTCGGCGCCGGTGCCTGCGCACACGAGTTGCACCCCGGGGCGCTGGGCCAGCAGGGTGCGCATGGCCTCGACGTCGGCCGGGTTGTCCTCGATGTAGAGCACGGTGCCGATGCTCACCTGCGGCATCAGCGGCAACGCACTCGTCACCACGGTGCGCTGCGGCTCGCCGACCGGGCGCGGCAGCGTGAGGCTGAAGACCGAGCCCTGGCCCTCCTGGCTGCTGACCTCGAGTGTGCCGCCCATCAGGTCGGCCAGCTTGCGGCAGATCACCAGGCCGATGCCGGTGCCCTGGGTGCCCGGCTGGCCCGGCGCGCCGTGCTGCTCACGCCCCAGACGGTGGAATGGCGTGAACAGCTCGCCCAACTGGGCCTCGCTCATGCCGATGCCGCTGTCTTCCACCTCGATGCAGACCTCGCCGATGGCAGCCGGGCGGGCGCGCAGCACCACGCGGCCGCCACGGCGGTTGTACTTCACCGCATTGCCCAGCAGGTTGATCAGCACCTGGCGCAGGCGCAGCGGGTCGGCCTGCACCCATTCGGCCTGCGGGCTCAGCGACAGCTGCAGTTCGACCTGCGCCTGCTGCGCGGCGGGCTCCACCATGGCCAGCGCCTCCTGCGCCAGATCGGGCAGGGACACCGGCTCCAGCGTCAGCCGCAGGCTGCCGGCCTCCATGCGCGACAGGTCGAGCACGTCGTTGATCATGTCCAACAGGTGCCAGCCGGCCTGGCGGATCTGCGCCAAGCCGTGGCGGTGCTGTGGATGGCCGGGCTCCAGCCCGCCGGCCACGTCGTCGCTGCCCAGCATCTGGGCGAAGCCCAGGATGGCGTTCAACGGGGCCCGCAGTTCGTGGCTGAGCCGTGCCAGAAAGTCGCTCTTGGTGCGGCTGGCCACCTCGGCCTGCTCACGCTCGCGCTCGGCCTCGCGCAGGCGCAGCACCTGGGTCAGGTCCTGCAGCGCCCCCACGGTGGCCACCGGCGTGCCGTGGGCGTCGTGCAGGGTGCGCAGGCTGGCGGCCACCTGCAGCATGCGGCCGTCGGGCGTCAGGTAGCGCTGGCGCCGGGCCTCGCCGCCGCCCATGGCCGCTGCGGTGCCGTCGTCCTCGGTCACGTCGGGAAGGCGGAAGTCGGCCAGCGGCTTGTGCAGCAGGTCGGCGGCGTCGCAGGCCATCATCTGGCAGAAGGCCGGGTTCACCTCGACGATGCGGCCCGCCGAGTCGACCACAGTGACGCCGATGTTCACGCTGTCGAAGATGGCGCGGAAGCGCTGCTCGCTCACCGCCAGGCGGGCTTCGGTCTGGCGGCGTTCGTCCACCTCGGTTTGCAGGGCAACGGTGCGCTCACGCACACGGTCTTCGATGCGGCGGATCCGGCCGGTCAGCGCCAGCAGCAAGGCGGCCAGCAACGCGGTGCCGGTGACAGCCGGCAGCGCCAGCAGCCACACCGCCGTGAAGAGGCGGTTCTCGGCGGTCACTGGCTCGGTGACCAGCAGGTCCAGCCGCTGCCCGCCCAGGGTCAGGGCTTGCGGCACTGCGCGCAGCGCACGGGCGGCCACGTCGGTCTCGCAGCCGGGTGGCCCGGCCAGGCGGCGGGCCGCCTGTGTGTCGGTGGCGGTGCCTGTGGCGGTGGCCGGCGCCGTCAGGCACACCCGCAGGTTGGGATCGTCGTCGTCGGGCAAGGCCGGGTCCAGCAGGGCATGGCCATCGACGCGGGCGAACACCAGCGCCGCTGCACCGCCGCTGGACGGCGCCGGCGCGGCCTGCAGCACCAGCAGCTGTGTGGCGCCAGCGCCGCCGGCCAGCGCCGCCAGCGGCAGCACGATGGCCTGGCCGGGCTGTTCAACAGCCCGCGTCGCGGCCTGTGTCAGCGGGGCATCCAGCTGCAGGCGCCCGTCGGCCGACAGGCGCGCGCCGGGCAGGGCGGCGGCTTCGCCCTTCTGCAGGCGTGCATGCCGCAGCAGCAGGCTGTTGTCGCCCGGGGCGGGCAGGTCGAGCCAGCCGGTGCTCAGCAGGCCGGGAATGCGGTCCATCCAGCTGGCCGAGAGCTGGTCGAACAACGGGTTGTCCTGCTCGGGACGCCCGGCCTGGGCCACGCCGCGCAGGGTGAGCACGGCGTCCAGCGGGGCGGCCAGCAGCTGCTGCACCCGCACCCGGCGCAGGTTGGCCTCGCGGTCGAAGGCGGCCTGCAGGCGGCCTTCATCGCGGCGGGCCAGTTCATGGAAGCCTGGCAGCAGCCCGGCCACCAGCATCAGCAGCGGCAGTGCCACCAGGCGGCGGCGCGGCCGCCAGGCCTGCAGCGGCCGGCCCAGCCAGCACAGCAGCACGGGCGCGGTGACGATGATGCCGGCGGCATCGGCGATGAAGCGGCCGACCGCGCCCGCCAGCTGGGGGCGGGTCAAGGGCTGGGCAGCCGCCGCGTCCAGGCCGGCCTGCAGCAGCATGCCGCCGGCCACCCCGACCAGCGCAGCGGCCGGGGCAGCCACCAGCACGAAGCGCTTGAGCCGTGGCCAGGTGTCCAGCTGCATCAACTCGGCATCGGAGGCGTGGCGCATCAGCCAGCCGGTCAGCATGGCCTGCAGGCCCAGCACGGCTGCCCCGGCCAGCGCCGGCGGCCAGGCCAGGCCACGCCAGGCGATGTCGGCCGCCAGCACGCCCAGCAGCGCTGCCGGCACGGTCCAGCGGCCGCGGGCCATGGCTGCGGCCACCACCACGCCCAGCACCACCGACAGCGGCGACAGGCTGGCCGTGCCCAGGGTGTAGACCGGCAGCAGGGCCTGTAGCACGGCGCACAGCAACGCCAGTGCCAGCGCACGCGTCAGGCCGCGGCTGGTGCCGGGCTGCAGGGTTGCGGAGGTGTCCGGATCGGGGTTCGGGTTCATTGTTCTGCCGGGTTCGCCTGCAGGCGAGTATGTCGCAGGCCACCGCGGCCACCGGTGCGTGCTTCCTACAATGCCGCCAATGTCTGCAACGCCCCTGCCGGTCTCGCTGCCGCCGACCGGCCAAGCGCCGGCCGCCCTGCGCCGCTGGGTCGGTCCGGCGCTGGCCATGGCGGGCGCGGTGGCGTTTTCCGGCAAGGCCATCATCGTCAAGCTGGCCTACCGGCACGAGGTGGACGCCGTCACGCTGATCATGCTGCGCATGGCGGTGGCGCTGCCGTTCTTCCTGCTGATGTGCTGGTGGGCTGGGCGGGGCCGGGCGCCACTGCCCTGGCGCGACCGCTGGATCGCCGCGGCGCTGGGCTTCAGCGGCTACTACCTGTCGAGCTTTCTCGACTTCCTGGGCCTGCAGCACATCACCGCCAGCCTGGAGCGGCTGATCCTGTACCTGACGCCGTCGGTGGTGCTGCTGCTGTCCTGGGCGCTGTATGGCCGGCGGGCCAGCGCACGCCAGTGGCTGGCGATGGCGCTGGCCTACTTCGGCCTGGTGCTGGTGTTCGGCCATGAACTGACGCTGGACGGCCCGCGCGTGGCCCTGGGCGCCGCGCTGGTGGTGGGCAGCACGCTCAGCGATGCCGGCTACCTGCTCTACAGCGGCGAGGTGGTGCAGCGCATCGGCGCGCTGCGGCTCACCGGCTGGGCCAGCGCCGTGGCCTGCGTGCTGTGCCTGGCGCAGTTCGCGCTGCTGCGGCCGCTGGCCGGTGTGGCCGACATCCCGGCGCCGGTGCTCTGGCTGAGCCTGCTCAACGGCACGCTGTGCACCGTGCTGCCGGTGCTGATGGTGATGATGGCCATCGAGCGCATCGGCTCGGCCAAGGCGGCGCAGTACGGCATGGTGGGGCCGGTGACCACCATCGCGCTGGGCGTGCTGATCCTGGGCGAGCCGTTCACCGCCTGGGTGGCCGCCGGCACCGTCTGCGTGCTGGGTGGCGTGGCCCTGCTGGCCCGCGCACGGTAAGGTGCAGCTTTCGACGATCGAACCCACCAACGAGGAGAACACACATGGATCTGGGCATCGCAGGCAAGTGGGCGCTGGTGTGCGCCGCCAGCAAGGGGCTGGGGCGCGGCTGCGCCGAATCGCTGGCGCGCGAAGGCGTCAACGTCGTCATCACCGCGCGGGGTGCCGACGCCCTGGAGGCCACGGCCGCCGACATCCGCCGCATGGCCCCGGGCGTGCAGGTGCGCACCGTGGTGGGCGACATCACCACCGAGGCCGGCCGTGCCGCCGCGCTGGCCGCGTGCCCGCAGGTCGACATCCTGGTCAACAACGCGGGCGGGCCGCCGCCGGGTGATTTCCGCCAGTGGGACCGCGCCGCCTGGCTGGCAGCGGTGGAGGGCAACATGTTCACGCCGATCGAGCTGATCAAGGCCACGGTCGATGCGATGGCCGCGCGCGGCTATGGCCGGGTGATCAACATCACCTCGTCGTCGGTCAAGGCGCCGATCGACTTCCTGGGCCTGAGCAACGGCGCCCGCAGCGGGTTGACCGGCTTCGTCGCCGGCGTGGCGCGCCAGCCGCAGCTGGCCGGGCGCGGGGTGACGATCAACAGCATCCTGCCCGGCTCGTTCGACACCGACCGGCTCAAGCAGGGCTTCAAGGCCAACGCGGCCAAGGCCGGGCTGTCGCCTGAGGAACTGGCCGACCGCCGCCGCGTGCTGGTGCCGGCACAGCGCTTCGGCACGGCGGCCGAATTCGGCGAGCTGTGCGCCTTCCTGTGCAGCCTGCAGGCGGGCTACATCACCGGCCAGAACCTGCTGATCGACGGTGGCGCCTACCCGGGCACCTACTGATCAGGCCAGCGGGATCCACAGCTCGGTCAGCAGGTCGGCCGGCGCTGTGCACGTCGGGTCGTTGAGCACCAGCTCCAGCGGTGGCGCGTCGCGCAGCGTCACGTCTGCACTGGGCAGCCAGTCGCGGTAGATCGCATCCCAGCTGCGGTGCAGCGTGCCGTAGGGCCCGCGGTGTGTGAACACCGCATGCCGGCCCGGCGCGATGGTCCACCAGGCCAAGCTGCCGGTCAGCGGGATGTCCGGTCGCATGCAGGCGCCGCTGCCGGTGGACAGGTCGTGGCCGAACACCACGCCGGCCACGTAGCGGCAATGGGCATCGTCCGGGCCTTGCGGGTCGTCGGGCACCAGGGCGATGCAGCTGGCGATGGCCGGCATCTGCCCGGCCTGGCCCACGGCGGTCATCAGCTCGCCGAAGGCCTGCTGGGCGGCGCGTGTCATCGAATGGTCGACCATGCCTCGGGCGGTGGCCGTCAGTGCCATCAGCGGTGGGGTACGGTCATCGGCGGCGGGCACGGTGTGGAAGCGGGTGGGTTGCATTGCAGGCTCCTGGGGAGACGAGGTGACGGGTGGGCGCCAGGGTTGCAGCAGGTTGGTCCAGGCGGCGGCGTCGCCGCGCCGCACCGCGCCCGGCGTGGTGTCCAGCTCGCGCCGCATGGCTTTGGCCAGCGCCTGGGCGGATTCATAGCCGACCTGCAACGCGATCTCCAGCACCGGCTCGCGGCCGCTGGCCAGCAGGGCACAGGCGCGCTGCAGCCGCCGCCAGGTGACATAGGCGCCGACGCTGCAGCCCACATGCGCCTGGAACACCCGGTGGAAGTGGTGGCGCGACAGCGCCGCGCGGTCGGCCAGCACATCGGCATCCAGCCGGGCAGTGAGATGGGCCTCCACATGGGCCAGCGCACGCCCGATCAGCCGGGCATGGCGGCCGGGCATGGCCTGACCGGCAGACAGGCTGCGGCGGCGCAGTGGCGGCTGGGGCTGGGGCTGGGGCATGGTGGGGATTGTCGGCAGCCGCTGGCGGGCGCGCGTGTCCGGGTGTGCGCACCTCCGCCGATACACTGGCCCCCCCTGCCGTTGCCCCAACGCCCGTGTCTGACCGCCTCGCCGTCCTGCCGCAATACCTGCTGCCCAAGCAGGCGCTGACCCAGCTGGCCGGCGCCGTGGCGCGGCGCCGGGGCGGCGCCTTCACCACCGCGTTGATCCGCCGCTTCGTCGCCCGCTATGGCGTGAACATGGCCGAGGCGGCCGATCCACGCATCGAGGCCTATGCCAGCTTCAACGACTTCTTCACCCGCGCGCTGAAGCCGGGCGCACGGCCGCTGGCCGACGCGCCGCTGCTGTGCCCGGTGGACGGCGCCATCAGCCAGTTCGGCCCGGTGCAGCAGGGCCAGGTGTTCCAGGCCAAGGGGCACCAGTACAGCGCCACCACGCTGGTGGGCGGTGATGCGGCGCTGGCCGCACCGTTTGCCGACGGCAGCTTCGCCACGCTGTACCTCAGCCCGCGCGACTACCACCGCATCCACATGCCCTGTGCCGGCACGCTGCGGCGCATGTTGCATGTGCCGGGCGACCTGTTCTCGGTGAACCCGACCACCGCCCGTGGCGTGCCGGGGCTGTTCGCACGCAACGAACGGGTGGTGTGCGTGTTCGACGACGCCGCCGGTCGGCCCTTCGTGCTGGTGCTGGTGGGCGCCACCATCGTCGGCAGCATGGCCACGGTGTGGCACGGGCTGGTGAACCCGCCGCGCCCTGGCACGGTGCGCGACTGGCACTACACCGGCGCGCAGGCCGTGCGGCTGGACCGTGGTGCCGAGATGGGCCGCTTCCTGCTCGGGTCCACCGTGGTACTGCTGTTCACCCGGGCGCAGATGCAGGGCCTCCAGTTCAACCCGGCGTGGGCGCCGGGCGGCCCCATCCGCATGGGCGAGCCGATGGCGGCGTGACGCCAGCTGGCCCCGGTCAGGGGTCGGTCGACAACGCCTCGGTGCAGTGCCAGGGCATTTCCAGCCGGCCGTCGTCGCCGGGCAGGGCCTCGATGCTGATGCGCGGCGCCGACGACTGCACCGGCCCGAAGATGGTGGCAAAGGCGACGTCGGCCGCGTCGCGCCCGGTGCCGAAGCGCACGAAGCCCATCGGGATGGCGGTGCCCGACGGGTCGAAGATGGTCCAGCGGCCGTCCAGGTAGGCCTCCACGTAGGCATGGAAGTCGGTCGGCCCCAGGGCCGGGTCGGCGCCATAGTCGATGCCGGTGGCAAAGCGCGCCGGAATGTTGACCGCCCGGCACAGCGCGATCATCAGGTGGGCGAAGTCGCGGCACACGCCGACGCCGTCGGCCAGCGTGTCCATCGCCGAGGTGGTGCTGTTGCTGGTGTTGGGCGTGAAGGCGGTGCGCTGCAGCACCCAGTCCCGGATCGCCTGCACCCGGCTGTGGCCCTGCCACTGCTGGCCGAATTCACGCGTGGCCAGGCGGGTCAGGCGGTCGCTCTGGCAATAGCGGCTGGGGTAGATGTAGCCCAGCACCGGCGTGGGCAGTTGCGCCACCGGTGTCTCGGCAATGCCGGCCGGCCAGGCCTTGTGGTGCAGCAGGTCGACGGTGGCGCCGTAGCGCACGTGCAGCGGCCCGGCCTGGGCGCTCAGGCGCAAGTGGCGGTTGCCGGTGGCAGGGTCGGTGTCCACCCGCCACGGCACGTCCTGGCTCAGCGTCAGCAACTCCTGCAGCACCACCTGGCGGGCGGTGTGCGCGGCATGGATGTTGAAGACGAAGTCACTGCCCGGCGGGCCGACGGTGTAGTCCAGATCCAGCTGCAGGCGCAGGCGGATCATGGCGTGTGCTTCGGTGGGTGCTGCGGCGTGATCAGGGTTTTCATGGGGGTCCAGGGTTGTGGCGACCGTACCACCAATCGGCGCCGGCGCCGCCTGCACCCGCATTGACCTTGCGCTGCCGCCTGGGCTAGCGTGCCCCTCCCACCGCTGCAAGCCTGCGCCGCCATGCGTGTCTTCACCGCCAGCCTCGCCACCGAGACCAACACTTTTGCCCCGCTGCCCACCGGGCTGGCGGCGTTCCAGCAAGATGGCACCTGGCACCCTGGTGGCTCCCATCCAGCGGCGCCCACCCTGTTCGCCGGTCCGCTGCACGCCGCCCGCCAGCGCGCCCGCGAGCGCGGCTGGACGCTGATCGAAGGCCTGGTGGCCGCCGCCCAGCCCGGCGGCACCACCACCCGGGCCGCCTACGAGACGTTGCGTGACCACATCCTGGCCGACCTGCGCGCGGCGCTGCCGGTGCAGCTGGTGCTGCTGGGGCTGCACGGTGCCATGGTGGCCGACGGCTACCCCGATTGCGAGGGCGACCTGCTCACCCACGTGCGGCAGATCGTCGGCCCGGGCGTGGTGGTGGGCGCCGAACTCGATCCGCACCACAATCTCAGCGCGGCCATGCTGGCGCAGGCCGACCTGCTGATCGCGTTCAAGCAGTACCCGCACACCGACGTGCTGGAGCGCGCCTTTGAGCTGGTCGACCTGTGTGCGGCTCAGGTGGTGCATGGCCGGCGGCCGGCGCCGTCGGTGGTCGATTGCGGCATGGCGGTGATCGTGCACACCACCCGTGAGCCGGCGCAGGGCTTCGTGCAGCGCCTGCAGGCGCTGGAAGGGCAGGGCGGCGTGCTGTCGATCAGCCTGACGCACGGCTTCCCCTGGGGCGACGTGCCCGACATGGGCACGCAGGTGCTGGTCTACACCGACGGCCGGCAAGCCGAGGGCGATGCCCTGGCCCGGCGCCTGGCCGATGAACTGATCGCGATGCGCAGCGCCCTCGACACCCCCTGGCTCGGCATCGACGCCGCGCTGGATGCCGCGCTGGCCGCGCCGCCGGGCCTGGTGGTGATCGCCGACAGCGCCGACAACCCCGGTGGCGGTGCCGCCGGTGACAGCACCTTCGTGCTGCGCCGGCTGGTCGAGCGCGGCATCACCCAGGCCGCGCTGGGCCCGCTGTGGGACCCGCAGGCGGTGCGCATCGCCTTCGACGCGGGTGTGGGCGCGCGCCTGCCGCTGCGCATCGGCGGCAAGGTCAGCCCGCTGTCGGGCGATCCGCTGGACGCCGAGGGCACCGTGCTGGCCCTGCAGCGCGACATGGCCATGCGCGCGCTGGCTGGCACCACCCAGCCGCTGGGCGACTGTGCGTTGCTGCAGATCGGTGGAACGGCCGGGCAGGGCGGCGTGCAGGTGGTGCTGATCAGCCGCCGCAGCCAGGCCATGGGCACTGATCTGTTCACCCAGCTGGGCTGCGACCTGGCGGCCCAGCGCATCGTGGTGGTGAAGTCGTCGCAGCATTTTCGTGCGGCCTATGCGCCGCTGGCGGTGCAGGTGCTGTATTGCGCGGCGCCCGGCTCGGTGACAGCCGATCTGCGGCAGTTGCCCTACCGGCACATCCGCCGCCCCAAGTGGCCGATCGACCTGCCGGGCGACATGGCGCCTGGCGGCTGACGCACGCCTGCCCTGGCGCAGGACTTGCTCGAACGTCTGAGAAAACCCCGAGCGATCGGTCTGCCGAATTCGGTTAGCGTTGCGGCACCGTTCCGGGGCAGCATCCCCGGTCCAACCGATCCCCATTCCGGAGCCTGAACCCCATGAAATTGAACCGTCGTCTGGCCACCGTGGCCACGCTGTCCGTGCTGTCCATGGCCACATCACTGCCCGTGCTGGCGCAGGGCACCGTGCTGAAGGTGGTGCCGCACTCGAACCTGGCCATCCTCGACCCGATCTGGACGACGGCCTACATGAGCCGCAACCACGGCTACATGATCTACGACACCCTGTTCGGCACCGACGAGAACGCCAAGGTCAAGCCGCAGATGGTCGAGAGCTGGACCGAAAGCCCCGACAAGCGCCTGTGGACCTTCAAGCTGCGCAAGGGCCTGGAATTCCATGACGGCAAGCCGGTGACCGGTGACGACGTCATCGCCTCGCTCACCCGCTGGGGCAAGCGCGACGCCATGGGCTCGGCGCTGTTCCAGTTCATCCAGCGCATGGATTCGCCCACGCCCGACACCTTCCGCATCTTCCTGGGTGAAGCCAACGGCTTCATGCTCGAGGCGCTGGGCAAGCCCAGCTCCAACGTGCCCTTCATCATGCCCAAGCGCATCGCCGAGACCGACGCGTTCAAGCAGATCGAGGAGCACATCGGCTCGGGCCCCTACATCTTCAAGCGCGACGAGTTCAAGCCCGGCGACAAGGCGGTGTACCTGAAGAACCCGAAGTACGTGCCGCGCAGCGAGCCGCCGTCGGGCACCACCGGTGGCAAGAATGTGTACGTCGATCGGGTGGAATGGAACCTGGCGCTGCGTGATGCGCAGGCCCAGGTCAATGCGCTGCAGAAGGGCGAGGTCGACATCATCGAGGCGCTGGGCTTCGACCACTTCGAGACCGCCAAGGCAGACGCCAACATCCAGCTGCCGAAGTACGCCACCTACGGCCTGCAGTACATGGCGCGCTTCAACCACCTGCACAAGCCCTTCGACAACGCCAAGGTGCGCCAGGCCGCCCTGGCCGCCATGACGCAGGAGCCCTTCCTGCGGGCGCAAGTGGGCGTGAAGGAGCTCTACAAGAGCTGCTACTCGATGTTCATCTGCGGCACGCCCTACGGCACCACCGCCGGCAGCGACATCCAGGGCAAGAGCAACATGAAGAAGGCGCAAGAGCTGTTGAAGGCCAGCGGCTACGACGGCACGCCCATCGTCATCATGAAGCCCACCGACCTGGCCAGCATCCAGAAGCTGCCTGATGTCGCTGCGCAACTGCTGCGCCAGGCCGGCTTCAAGGTCGACCTGCAGGCCATGGACTGGCAGACCCTGGTGGGCCGGCGCGCCAAGAAGGACGCACCCGACAAGGGCGGCTGGCACATGTTCCTGACCGCCTGGCAGACCTTTGACGTGTGGAGCCCGATCGCCAACCCGACGATGGACACCCGTGGCGAGAAGTCGGGCTGGTTCGGCTGGGCGTCGGACGACAAGATGATCACCATCCGCAACGAGTTCATGCGCGCCACCGACGATGGCCAGAAGAAAAAGCTGGCCGAGCAGCTGCACGCCCGCGCCTACGAGGTGGCCACGCACGCGCCACTGGGCGAGTACATGCAGCCGATGGCCGCACGCAAGAACATCAGCGGCTTCTTCGTCAGCAACGGCAACATCTACTGGAACCTGAAGAAGCAGTGAGGCTCCCCTGGTCCCGGGGCCGCGCCTGACGCGGCCCCGGGCCTGGTGCCACCGACCCGATGCTGAATTTCCTCGTCAAACGGCTGCTGTCCACGCTGCCCGTCCTGCTGATCGTCTCGCTGCTCGTGTTCCTGATGCTCCGGCTCACGCCCGGAGACCCGGCCGCCGTGCTGGCAGGAGATGCCGCCAGCACCGAGCAGATCGCCCAGATCCGCACCAACCTGGGCCTGGACCGGTCCATCCCCGAACAGTTCTTCATCTGGGCGGGCCATCTGCTGCAGGGCGACCTGGGCCAGAGCTACTACTACAAGACCGAAGTCACCACGCTGATCAGCCAGCGGCTGGAGCCCACCGTCTCGCTGGCACTGATCACCATCACGCTGGCGGTGCTGATCGCCGTGCCGCTGGGCGTGATGGCGGCCTGGCGCTTCGGCGGCTGGCTCGACAAGGGGCTGATGGGCTTCTCGGTGCTGGGCTTTTCAGTGCCGGTGTTCGTCAGCGCCTACCTGCTGATCTGGCTGGTGTCCTTGAAGCTGGGCTGGTTGCCGGTGCAGGGCTACAAGCGCATCGCCGACGGCGTCGGCCCGTGGCTGTACCACCTGACGCTGCCAGCCATCACGCTGAGCCTGATCTACATCGCGCTGATCGCCCGCGTCACCCGCGCGTCAGTGCTGGAGACGCTGGGCGAAGACTACATCCGCACCGCCCGCGCCAAGGGCCTGCCCGAGGTGACGGTGCTGATGCGCCATGCGCTGGCGAATGCGGCCGTGCCCATCGCCACCGTCATCGGCATCGGCGTGGCGCTGCTGATCGGCGGCGTGGTGGTCACCGAATCGGTCTATGCCATTCCCGGCCTGGGCCGGCTGACGGTGGACGCCGTGCTGGCGCGCGACTTTCCCACCATCCAGGGCGTGATCCTGCTGTTCTCGTTCATCTACGTGATGGTCAACCTGCTGGTCGACCTGTCCTATGTCTTCTTCGATCCGCGCATCAGGTACTGACGCATGAGCACCGCACCTGATTTCGAGAGCCTGTCGGTCGAAAGCGCGACGGTCCATGTCCAGCTCAGTGCCTGGCAACGCGTGCGTCGCAACACCTCGGTGCGCATCGGCGGCACGGTGATGCTGCTGCTGGTGCTGATCTCGCTGGCCGCACCCTGGCTGGGCACGGTCGACCCGTCGCTGTTCGACCCGGCCAGCCGCGACCTGCTGCCCGGCAAGACCGGCGAGATCACCACGCTGGAAGGCGAGCAGCTGAAGCACCGCTTCATCATGGGCAGCGACAGCTTCGGCCGCGACATCTACAGCCGGGTGATCTACGGCACCCAGGTGTCGCTGATCGTCGGCCTGTTCACGGCCCTGGTTGCGCTGGCCTTCGGCATCGTGCTGGGCCTGATGGCCGGCTTCCTGCGCTGGCTCGACGGGCCCCTGATGCGGGTGATGGACGGCGTGATGGCCATCCCCGCCATCCTGATCGCCATCGCCCTGGTGGCCATGTGGCGCGGCAGCCTGACCACGGTGGTGATCGCCATCGCCATCCCCGAGATCCCGCGGGTGGTGCGGCTGGTGCGGTCGCTGGTGCTCACCATCCGGGAAGAGCCATATGTCGAGGCGGCCATCTCGCTGGGCACGCCCACCTGGAAGATCATGGGGCGCCACATCCTGCCGAACACCGTGGCTCCGCTGGTGGTGCAGGCCACCTTCATCTGCGCGGCCGGCATCCTGACCGAAGCGGCGCTGTCGTTCCTGGGGGTGGGCCTGCCGCCCGACATCCCGACCTGGGGCAACGTGATGGCCGAGGGCCGGGCGCAGTTCAACGAGTACCCGCACAACATCTTCTTCCCGGGCATCTTCCTGGCGGTGACGGTGCTGGCGGTCAACATCCTGGGCGACGGGCTGCGCGACACGCTCGACCCCAAGATGGCCAAGCGGGGTTGAGCATGGCCAGCAACCAACCCATCCTCGAGGTGAAGAACCTCACCATCGCGCTGCCCTCGGGCGGCGACCGTGCCACCGCGGTGCGCAACGTGTCCTTCAGTGTCGGCCGTGGCGAAATTGTCTGCCTGGTCGGTGAATCCGGCTCGGGCAAGAGCGTCATCGCGCAGAGCGTGATGGGCCTGCTGCCCAGGACCCTGCCGGTGCAGGGCGGCCAGATCCTGCTGGAAGGTGAAGACATCACCCATGCGCCGCTGAGCCGCCTGCGTGAACTGCGCGCCACGCGCATGAGCATGATCTTCCAGGAGCCGATGACGGCCCTGAACCCGGTCATGACCTGCGGCGACCAGATCGACGAGGTGCTCAGCCAGCACACCAGCCTGTCGCCCGCCGAGCGGCGCGAGAAGGTGCTGAACATCGTGCGCGAGGTGCTGCTGCCCGACCCCGAGCGCATGGTGGCCAGCTACCCGCACCAGCTGTCGGGCGGCCAGCGCCAGCGCATCATGATCGCCATGGCCCTGGTGCTCGACCCGGTGCTGCTGATCGCCGACGAGCCCACCACCGCGCTCGATGTCACCACCCAGGCGCAGATCCTGAAGCTGGTGCTCGACTTGCAGCACCGCCATGGCGCCGGCGTGCTGTTCATCACCCATGATTTCGGCGTGGTGGCCGAGGTGGCACACCGTGTGGCCGTGCTGCGCCTGGGCGACCTGGTCGAGATCGGCCCCAAGGCCGATGTGCTGCAGAAGCCTCAGCACGACTACACCCGCATGCTGATGGCCGCCGTGCCCACGCTGCATCTGAAGGAGCGCCCCAACGACCCCGCCGCGCCGGTGGTGCTGAAGGTGCAGGGGCTGGAGAAGGTCTACAGCACCAAGGGCTGGTTCGGCGCCGCGCGCAACGTGCATGCGGCCAAGGCCGTCCACTTCGAGATCAAGCGCGGCCAGACACTGGGCATCGTCGGTGAATCGGGCTCGGGCAAGAGCACGGTGGCGCGCTGCATCGTGCGGCTGATCGACCCCAGCGGCGGCAGCGTGCTGCTGGGTGGCGACCGCCCGGGCGAGGCCGCCGAAGACATCGCGATGATGTCGGCTGCCCGCCTGCGGCCGCTGCGCCAGCGGGTGCAGATCGTCTTCCAGGACCCGTACCGGTCGCTGAACCCGCGCCGCACCGTGGCCGACGCGATGATCGAAGGCCCGATGAACTACGGCCTGGGCCGCACTGAAGCCATGCAGCGCGCGCGTGACCTGCTGGCCCTGGTGCGCATGGATGCCAGCGCGATGGACCGCTACCCGCACCAGTTCAGCGGCGGCCAGCGCCAGCGCATCTGCATCGCCCGCGCGCTGATGATGGAGCCCGAGCTGCTGGTGGCCGACGAGGCGGTGAGCGCGCTCGATGTCTCGGTGCAGGCCCAGGTGCTGCGGCTGTTCGAGGAGATCCGCAGCCGGCTGAACCTGGCGATGCTGTTCATCACCCACGATCTGCGCGTGGCCAGCCAGATCTGTGATCACCTGGCGGTGATGAGCAAGGGCGAGGTGGTCGAATACGGCCCGGCGCACCAGGTCTTCGGCAACCCGCAGCATGCCTACACCCAGGCCTTGTTCGCCGCTGCACCCGGTCGGGATTTCGCCTTCGGCGTGGCCTGAGCAGGTGCGTGGATGGACGCCTGGTTCAGTGCGCACCATGCCGGCCACCAGGGCCATGGTGAGCTGATCGGCGGCCGCCTGGTCGGCGGGTTCGAGCTGCCGGTGCGCGCCGAGCATGTGCGCGGCGCGTTCATTGCCGCCGGCCTGGGC
>JAGOBT010000335.1 GCA_017999135.1 Burkholderiaceae bacterium | reverse complement strand
CGACCTGCTGGTGGTGCTGGCGCAAAGCGCCGGCCGCGTGCTCAGCCGCGACCAGATCATGGACGCGTTGAAGGGCCACCCGATGGAAGCCTTCGACCGCAGCATCGATGTGCATGTCTCGCGCATCCGCGCCTGCATCGAGGACGACCCCAAGTGCCCCAAGCGGGTGCTCACCGTGCGCGGTTCGGGCTATGTGTTCGCCCGCAAGCAGGACGCCGATGAATGAGGCCGACTGACGGCACCGCCAGCGGCGCCGGGGGGCGCGCTTGAAATCGCTGTACCTGCGCATCTGGCTCACCGTGGTGGCGGCGCTGGCGCTGTTCGCCCTGGTGTCGGGCTGGATGTGGCAGCAGCACGTCGAACAGGAACGTGCCCGGCTGGAGGCCGCGGCCGGTGAGCGGCTCGCTGCCTGGGCCGAGATGGTGCAGCGCGCATTGCCGTCGGCCGACGCGCCTCTGGCCGAGCAGGCCCAGGCGCTGCTCGACTGGTCGGCCCGTCTGCAGGTGCCGATGGCGCTGGACGACCGGCGCGGCCTGCGCATCGCGGCGTCCGAGAGTTACGTGCGCCGCGAGTCGGGCCGGGGCATCGCCGCGACGGCGGTGCGGCTGGATGACGGCCGCACGCTCTGGCTGGCGCGCCGCATGGTGCGCCGCATGCCGCCCGAAGGCGCCGGCCAGGAAGAGATCCTGGCCTGGCGCAACCCGAATGGCGGCGGCGTGCTGATGCTGCGCGCCCAGCGCGGCCCGCTGCTGGGCGACCACGCCCCCGGCCCGGCGCTGGGCGAGCGACCAGCCCCGGGCGGGCCGCTGCCACCGTTGCTGCCGCTGCCGTTCGGCCTGCCCGGGGCGGTGGGGCCGCTGGTGCTGGTGGCGCTGCTGTTCGTGGCGGTGGCCGCCGGCGCCTATCCGGTGGTGCGGCGCCTCACCCGCCGGCTGGAAGCGCTGAAGCAGGGCGTGCAGGCCTTTGGTGCCGGCGATCTGGCCCAGCGTGTCGACGACACCGGCAAGGACGAGGTGGCCGCCGTGGCCAGCACCTTCAACCAGGCCGCCGAGCGCATCGAGGCCCTGGTGCGCAGCCACCAGACGCTGCTGGCCAATGCCAGCCACGAATTGCGATCGCCACTGGCGCGGCTGAAGATGGCAGTGGCCATGTACGCCGAGCTGCCCGAGGCCCAGCGCGCCGGCCTGAAGCGCGAGATCGACACCAACGTGGCCGAGCTGGACGCGCTGGTCGAGGAAGTGCTGCTGGCCAGCCGCCTGGATGCCGGCGCCCCGCTGGACCGCAGCGAACCGGTGGACCTGCTGGGCATCGCCGCCGAAGAGGCGGCGCGCGTGGATGCGGAAGTCGAGGCCCTGGGCGACCCGCAGCACCTGGTGCGCCCGGGCAATGAGCGCCTGCTGCGCCGCGCACTGCGCAACCTGCTGGAGAACGCCCGACGCTACGGCGGCGGCGAGATCCAGGCCCAGGTGGCGGCTGCTGCCGACGGCAGCGTGCAGCTGCGGGTGTGCGACCGGGGCGCCGGCGTGCCGGCCGACCTGCGCGAGCGCATCTTCGAACCCTATTTCCGCCTGCCCGGCCATGCCGAGCGCGAGGGCGGCGTGGGCCTGGGCCTGAGCCTGGTGCGGCAGATCGCCGAGGCGCATGGCGGCACGGTGCGCTGCGAGCCGCGCGACGGCGGCGGCAGCTGCTTCGTCATCCGCCTGCCGCGGCCGGTCTGACAGCTTCTGCGGCGCGCTGCTTCAGCACCCAGGCCAGCAGCGCCACCAGGCCCACGGCCGACAGCGCCAGCCCGGCGGTCGATGCGATCCAGAACCCGCGCGCGCCCTGCCAGGCCGGTGGCACTGCGCCGCCCGTGTCGAAGGCCAGCAGGTTGCCGCCACCCAGGCCCACGCCCCACAGCGCCAGCACGTAGATCAGCGTGGGCAGGGTGGCGATGCGCCAGGCGCGCAGCACGAAGGCGGCCACCGCCTGCACCGCGTCGACCGTGTGGAACAGCGCCACCCACGCCAGCAAGGGCAGGGCGGCGGCCACCACCGCCGGGTTGCCGGTGTAGAGCTGCAGCACCTGCTCGCGGCCCAGAAACACCGCCACACCCACCAGCGCAGCCAGGCCCGTGCTGAACTGCAGGCCGTGCCAGCACAGCCGGCGTGCATCGGCCATGTCGCCCGCGCCGATGCGCTGCGCCACCAGCGTGCTGCTGGCATTGCCCAGCGCCAGCGGCAGCATGAACAGCAGCGACACCAGGTTGGCCGCGATCTGGTGGCCGGCCACCGGCGTGGCGCCCAGCCGCGAGATGAAGATCGCCATGAAGGCGAAGCCGGTGACTTCCACGCCGATGCCCAGGCCCATCGGCACGCCCAGGCGCAGCAGCGCCCGGATCGACGGCCCGTGCGGCTTGCGCACGTCGGGCGCCAGCAGATCGAAGCGGCGGTAGAACGGGTCGCGCGCCAGCAGCACCGCGGCGGCCAGCGTCTGCGCCCACATCGCCAGCGCGGTGGCGATGCCGCAGCCCACCACGCCCAGCGCAGGGATGCCCAGCGCCTGCACACCCGACACCAGCGCCAGCGACAGCGGCACCTTCAGCGCCAGCCCGCCGATCTGCAGCGCCATCACCGCCTTGGGCCGGGAGACGGCGTTGTTGAAGCCGCGGTAGACGGTGAACAGCAGCGACGCCGGCAGCGCCACCGCCAGCGCCAGCAGGTAGCCGCGCACCTTGTCGGCCACCTCGGGCCCGGCCTTGCTGAGCGCCAGGAACGGCGCCGGAAACGCCAGCAGCGCACAGCCCAGCAACGCGCAGCCCAGCGCCAGCCACAGCGCCTGCCACACCTGGCGGCCGGCCTCGTGCAGGCGCTTGGCGCCGAACAGCTGCCCCACCGTGGGGCTGATCGCCAGCACCACGCCCATCAAGCCGATGAACACGGTGATGTAGCTGGCCCCGCCCACCGCCAGCGCGGCCAGGTCGGTGGGCGAATGGCGCGCCACCAGCACGGTGTCGATGGTGCCGAAGCCCAGCACCGCCAGCTGGCCGATGAACAGCGGCCAGGCCAGCGGCAGGATGCGGCGCACGCTGCCACGCAGGCCGGCGCCGGCCGCGCTGCCAGCACCGGTGGCGGGCGGGGCGCTCATGCGACGGGGGACTCAGCCGGCGGCAGCAGCGCGTCGGCCGGTCCCGGCAGCGCCCGCTCGGCATAGCGGTTGAAGCGCCAGGCCGTGCCTTCCATCGTGATGCGCCGCCACACCGCCCGCTTCTCGCCCGGGCTCAGCACCGGCCAGTCCTGCACCTCGTCCTCGGTGCGGCCGCAGCCCTTGCACAGGGCGTCACCCTGGGCGGTGGAACAGATGGCGATGCAGGGCGCGTCGGGCGTGTGGGCGTACCAGGCCAGCCAGGCGTCGCGTGCGCGGGCGGGCATGCTGTGCTCGTCGGCCAGGCTTTCGCGGTAGTACACCAGCTGCGCGTACACCTCGGCCAGTGCGCGCACCTCGGCGCAGGCGGTGATGCCGTCGGGCGACGGCGAACGCAGGCGCCACCAGTTGATGGCGGCCTCGATGTCGGTGATGTGGATGCCGGCCATGGGGGCGCGAAGCATAGCGCGGGCCGCCGGTCCCGGCCGGGCACGGGCCATGCATACTTTGCCCCCATGCGACGCCCGTGGTCTGTTCCCGTGATAAGGCTGGTCCGCCATGTCGCTGCTGCAGGCAGCCTGGCCCTGCTGGCGGGGCCAGCGGTGCAGGCTGGCGAATTCAGCGACGAATTCGACCGCCAGCGTTTCAAGACCGGCTTCCAGCATGAGATCGCCTTCCGCGAGGCGGCCCTGCACGTGGCCTGGGCCGCCGAGCCGCTGTGCGACGACACCACCGAGATCGAGCCGTTCGTGCTGTGGTCGCTGCGCGGCGTGCGCAAGGGTTTGTCGAGCGATGCGCAGAAGCTGTTCACCCAGGCCACCGGCATGGACGAGCACTGGCGCATCGCCTGGCTCGACGAGGCAGCGCCCGACAACCTGCGCCTGGGCCAGCGGGTTGTGGCAGTCAACAACCGCCCGCTGCCGGCACCCGGCAGCAAGATCGCGCTGAGCGCTGTGTTTCGCGGCGGGTCGGCGTTTTCGGTCGACGACCAGGCGTTCTGGGACGTGATGCACCAGGCCCGCGTGGAGGCCAACGCCGATTCGTCGATGACGCTCACGCTGGACGGCGGCCAGCAGGTCAAGGTGTCCACCCAGACCGGCTGCGCCGGCACGGTGACGGCCAGCGCCTTCGACGACGAGCCGCAGAACTTCCTGCGCCAGGAGGGCCTGCGCAGCAAGATCCCCGGCCACGCGATGCTGGCCGCCCACACCCGGGATGAACGGCGCTGGCTGGCGGCTTTCGGCACCTACTTCCTGGCCAGCGAGCGCAGCATCCTGCGCCAGCGCTCGTCCGATACCGTGGGCAGCGCCTTCCTGGTGGGCAAGGTGCTGGCGCTGGCGGTGCCCGGCATCGGCACCGTGCTGTCGGCGATGGAAAGCCAGACCCAGCGCGGCCTGCAGGTCGACGGCCTGATCGGCGGCGCCGACCTGTTCGCCAACGAGGTGGTGTTGGCCATGGGCGGCGACCCCGCGGTCGGGCTGAA
>JAGOBT010000334.1 GCA_017999135.1 Burkholderiaceae bacterium | reverse complement strand
CTCGCTGGGCAAACCGTTCTTTCCGGGTGGCTGACGGCCGCCCGGCACTCCGTGTCTGCAACCCACCCTCTTTTCAACCAGGAGTCGAGATGACCGACCAAAGCAAGCGCCGGCTGATGCAGCTGGCTGCCCTGTCCACCCTGAGCGTCGCCGCGCTGATGGCCGGCTGCGGCAAGAAGGAAGAGCCGCCGGCACCAGCCGCTGCCGCGCCTGCGTCGGCCCCGCCGCCCAAGCCCGAGCCGCTGAAGATCGGCTTCATCTACGTCGGCCCGGTGGGCGACGCCGGCTGGACCTTTGCCCACGACAACGGCCGCAAGGCCATCGAGGCCAAGTTCGGCGACAAGATCAAGACCACCTTCGTCGAGAAGGTGCCCGAGGGCCCGGACGCCGAGCGCGTGATCCGCGACTTGGTGGCCCAGGGCAACAAGCTGATCTTCGCCACCAGCTTCGGCTTCGGTGATGCGATGGAGAAGGTGGCCAAGGACCACCCCGACGTCAAGTTCGAGCACGCCACCGGCTTCAAGACCGCGCCCAACCTGGCGGTGTACGAGGCGCGCTTCTATGAAGACGCCTACATGGCCGGCATCGTGGCCGGCGGCATGACCAAGTCCAACACCCTGGGCTTCGTCGGCAGCTTTCCCATCCCCGAGGTGATGCGCAACCTCAACGCCTACCTGCTGGGCGCGCAGAGCGTGAACCCCAAGGCCAAGCTCAAGGTGGTATGGGTCAATACCTGGTTCGACCCGCCGAAGGAAAGCGAAGCCGCCACCACCCTGATGAACGGCGGTGCTGATGTGCTGCTGCAGAACACCGACTCCACCGCAGTGCTGCAGGCGGCCGAGAAGGCCGGCAAGTTCGCCTTCGGCTGGGACAGCGACATGAGCGCAGCCGCGCCCAAGGCGCACCTGGGTTCGGCGGTGCTGAACTGGGGCGTGTACTACGAGAAGGTCGTCAACGACGTGCTCGAGAACAAGTGGGCCAGCGCCACCACCAAGTGGGGCACCAAGGAGGGCATGAACGACTTCATCAAGACGCCCGACACCGTGCCCGAGCCCATCCGCGCCAAGGTCGACGCCGTCAAGGCCGGCCTGAAGGACGGCAGCTTCGCCGTGTTCAAGGGCCCGTTGTCCGACAATACCGGCAAGGAAGTGCTGGCCAAGAACGTGGTCGGCGACGACGCCTGGAAGGGCGGCGTCAACTTCTACGTCAAGGGCGTGGAAGGCAAGCCGCCGTCAGGCAAGTGATGGCCGTGCCGGTTGAACACCGGCACTGGCACCCGGTGGCGCTGGCCACCGGGGTGGGCGCAGCGCCGCTGGCGGTGCAGCTGCTGGACCAGCCGTTGGTGCTGTGGCGCGATGCGGTTGGCGCCGTGCAGGCCTGGGCTGACCGCTGCCCGCACCGAGGCGCGGCGCTCAGCCTGGGCTGTGTGCGCGACGGGCAGCTCGAGTGCCCGTACCACGGCTGGCGGTTCAGCGGCAGCGGCCAGGTGGTGGTGGTGCCGGCCTTGCCGGACTTCACCCCGCCAGCCAGCCACTGCGCCACGGTCTTCCACTGCGCCGAGCGCTACGGCCTGGTGTGGGTGCGGCTGGCGGCCGATGGCGAGGTTGAGCCACCCGTCTTCGGCGCCGAAGACGAACCCCGCCTGCGCAAGGTGAACTGCGGCCCTTACGACGTGGCCACCAGCGCGCCGCGCATCGTCGAGAACTTTCTCGACATGGCGCACTTCGGTTACGTGCATGAACACTGGCTGGGCGACCGCGCCCATACCGCTGTGCCGCCCTACCAGGTGCAGGCCACGCCCACCGGGTTCCTGGCCACCCAGTGCCTGGCCTGGCAGCCCAAGAGCAGCCTGCATGCGCAGACCGGTGCCATGGTCGAGTACACCTACGAGGTGAACGCGCCCTACACGGCTGTGCTGACCAAGGTGCCCGACCCCGCCACCGTGGCGCTGGCCGACTTCCGCGAATCGATCGCGCTGTTCGTCTGCCCCGTCACGCCCGAGACCAGCCGGGTCTGGTTCCGCCTGGCGATGAACGACTTCGATTCGCCCGACGCCAGCTTGCAGGCGTTCCAGCACACCATCTTCACGCAGGACCAGCCGGTGCTGGAATCGCAGCGCCCGAAGCGCCTGCCGATCAGCGACAGCGCGCCCGTGCAGGAACTGCACTGCGCCGCTGACCGCAGCGCCACCGCCTACCGGCGCCACCTGCGCGCGCTGGGCATCACCCACGGCGTGTGCTGACCCCCCATGCGAGCCACCCCCATGCCCCAGCCCGCCCTGCCATCCCATCTGCCCACCAGCCTGCCGCGCGAACGGCTGCGCGCCCTGCTGCAGGCCGCGCCCAAGGCCGAGCTGCACATCCACATCGAGGGCTCGCTGGAGCCCGAGCTGATCTTTGCGCTGGCCCAGCGCAACGGCGTGGCCCTGGCCTGGCCCAGCGTGGAGGCACTGCGCGCGGCCTATGCCTTCACTGACCTGCAGAGCTTCCTGGACATCTACTACGCCGGTGCCAGCGTGCTGCTGCACGAGGCCGATTTCTTCGACATGGCCTGGGCCTACTTCCAGCGCGCCAAGGCCGACAACGTGGTGCATGCCGAGCTGTTCTTCGACCCGCAGACCCACACCGACCGTGGCGTGCCCATCGGCGTGGTGATCGACGGCCTGCACCGGGCGTGCCAGCAGGCGCAGGCGCAGCTGGGCATCAGCGCCAGCCTG
This sequence comes from Burkholderiaceae bacterium, assembly GCA_017999135.1. Taxonomy (GTDB): domain Bacteria; phylum Pseudomonadota; class Gammaproteobacteria; order Burkholderiales; family Burkholderiaceae_C; genus Pseudaquabacterium. Next base: position 1,890 of record JAGOBT010000334.1, on the reverse strand, counting down.
ATCCTGTGCTTCCTGCGCCACCTGGACGAGGCCAGCGCCATCGCCACGCTGGACGCCGCGATGCCCCACCGCAGCAAGTTCATCGGCGTGGGCCTGGACAGCAGCGAGCGCGGCCACCCGCCCGAGAAGTTCGCCTGCGCCTTCGCCCAGGCCAAGGCGGCGGGCTTGCACCTGGTGGCGCATGCCGGTGAAGAAGGTCCGCCGGCCTACATCGAGAGCGCGCTGGATGTGCTGCAGGTCGAGCGCATCGACCATGGCGTGCGCTGCACCGACAGCCCGGCCCTGGTGCAGCGGCTGGCCGCCAGCCGCATGCCGCTGACGGTGTGCCCGCTGTCGAACGTGAAGCTCTGCGTGTTCAACACCATGGCCGACCACAACCTGCCGGCGCTGCTGGCAGCCGGCCTGTGCGCCACCGTCAACAGCGACGACCCGGCCTACTTTGGTGGCTACATGAACGCCAACCTGCTGGCCACCTTCGATGCCCTGCCGCAGTTGGGCGTGGCCGAGGCCTGGGCGCTGCTGCACAACAGCTTTGCGGCCAGCTTCGCCACGCCGGCGCAGAAGGCGGCCTGGGTGGCGCAGCTGGACGCGGCCTTCGCCAGCGCCTGACCGGGCGGCGCCCGCTGCCGCTGGGGGCGCACCACTCCCGGGTGGCGCCGGTGGCTCACGGCCCCAGGTGGCGCCGGTGGAAGGTCGCAACAGCCTGGAAGGCGGCGTCGCGCAGGCGGGTGTCGAAGCCGGCCTCCGTCGCGCCGCCGCGCGGCTGCCGTGCCGCCTCGTCCTGGGCGATGCCGGCCGGCAGCGGTGACAGCAGGTCCATGTGGCCCGCTCCCGGCAGGTCGGCGAGCAGGCTGCACGCGCTGCAGGCCTGCAGCAGGCGGCTGCTGTGCCACGCCGGCACCAGCATCTGGTCACGCTGGGCCGCCACCACGCCCACGGGCACGCGGATGCGCGCCAGGCTTTCCGGGGTGAACATCGCGGCCACCGGCACGGCCACGGTGACGGCGGCCACCCGGGCATCGGGCCGCGGATCCGCGCCCTCGGCGGCGGGCGTGCGGCCGCCTTGCAGGCGGGTCATCGGTGCCGGCAGGAACAGATCGGGCACGCCGCGCGCGCTGTCGTACTGTGCGCGCCGCTGGGCCTGGGCCGCCGCATCGGCCAGGCCGTTGTAGCAGAACCCGATGTCGGCATCCCCCTGGGCCTGGCAATGGCGCACCAGGTCGGCCAGGCGCCACTGGCCGCCGGCCATCACCAGCGCCGTGCCACCCCCGGCCGACATGCCGTGCACGCCGACGCGGTCCAGCCGCAGCCGTGCCTGCCACTGCGGGTGGGCGGCCAGCATGTCGATGACCTGCGACACCTCCTGCGGGCGCGTGCCCCAGGCCATCGGCCCGGCCTGCCGGCTGTCACGGAAGTTGTCGCCCTGGTGCAGCGGCTGGGCCACCACGAAGCCAGCGCGTGCCAGCGTGGCGGCCAGGCTGTGGTCGGCCTGCCAGCTGCCGCCGGTGCCGTGCGACAGCACCACCAGGCGGTGCGCGCCGGGCAGGGGGTCGGCATCGGGTGCCACCGCCAGGTTGAACGGCCCGACCGGCAGCACCCTGGCCGGGGCCGCCGTCGGGTAAGTCAGCGTGACCGGCATGGCGCCAGCCTGCAGCTGCGCCAGGCCCACCTGGGCCAGCGCAGGCAGCGCCGCCAGGCCGACTGCAGCCGCCAGGCCAGCATGTCGTGCAGCAGCGGCCCAGCGGCGCACCACGGGGGCCAGGCGAGGGGTGCGTGTGCCGCGGGTTGCGAGGGGGTGGCAGCGGGTCATGGGGCAACTTCCAGATTGGGGCGCCCGTGTGGCGCCGATGCGTCCACTGTGGCGTGCGGGGGGCCTGCGCACCACCGGCC
>JAGOBT010000333.1 GCA_017999135.1 Burkholderiaceae bacterium | reverse complement strand
ATCAGCTCGCCCACCGGCAGGCCCAGGTTGGCCGACAGCAGCGCCTGGCGCAGGTCACCCACCGTCACGCCCACGCCGGCCATGCGGGTCGGGTCGATCTCGACCAGCACCGCGCGGCCCGGGCCGCCCACGCTGCGCACCTCGCGCGTGCCGGGCACACGCTTCAGGTCGGCCTCGATGCTGTGCGCCACGCGCTCCAGGTCGAACGGGCCGGTGGCCACATTGGCGCTGTACAGCGTCAGCGTGACGATGGGCACGTCGTCGATGCCCTTGGGCTTGATGATCGGCGGCAGCACGCCCAGGCCGGCGGGCAGCCAGTCGGCATTGGCGTTCACCGTGTCGTGCAGCCGCACCAGTGCCTCGGTGCGCGGCACGCCCACCTTGAACTGCACGGTGACCACCGCCAGCCCCGGCCGCGAGACCGACATCACATGCTCGACGCCCATGATCTGCGCCAGCACCTGCTCGGCCGGCCCGGCCACCATCTGCTCCACGTCCCGCACCGCGGCGCCGGGGAAGGGGATCAGCACGTTGGCCATGGTCACGTTGATCTGCGGCTCTTCCTCGCGCGGGGTGACGGCCACCGCGAAGATGCCCAGCAGCAGCGCCACCAGGGCCAGCAGCGGCGTGATCTGCGCGCGCTGGAAGAAGGCCGCGATGCGGCCGGACACGCCCAGCGTGGCGGCCGGGGTGGTGGCTTGGTTGGCGTCGGACATGGTGATCAGCCTGTGCGGGGGGTCAGCGGGCGGCCGGCAGGGCGCGTGCGGCGGCCTGCGGGTCGGTCACCACGCGTTCGCCGGGCATCAGGCCCGACAGCACCTCGACCGTGCTGCCCTCGGTGCGGCCCAGGCGCACCTGGCGCAGCAGTGGTTGGCCGGCGGCATCCAGCACGTAGACGCCGGTCAGCTCGGCGCGCCGCACCACCGCGGCCAGCGGCACCGTCAGCGCCGCCGGTGCGCCGGCCGCTCTGTTTCCGTCCGTGCCGCCGGCGGCCACCGGCAGCCACAGCCGGGCGTACATGCCGGGCGACAACGCGGTCAGCCCCGCCGGCAGGTCGGCACGCATCTGCACCGTGTGGGTGGCGGCGTCGACCGTTGGCAGCACCTGCGCCTGGCGCGGCTGCACCCATTGCTGGGCGGCCGGCAATCCGGGGAATTCGATGCGCGGCAGCGCGCCGGCGGCCAGGCGCAGTGCCACCGTCTGCGGCACGGCGGCCGTCACCCGCAAGGCGGCCGGGTCGACCACGGTGACCAGCGGGCGGCCGGGCATGGCCATGTCGCCCAACTGCACCGGCACCTCGGACACCACGCCGGCAAACGGCGCGCGCACCACGTAGAAGCCGGTCTGGGTGCGGGCCGCGCCGGCCTGGGCCAGCTGGGCATCCACCTGCGCCTGGGTGGCCTTGAACTGGGCCTCGGCCTGCTCCAGCGCGGCGGCGCTGATGTAGTTCTGCTGGAACAGCTGGCGCTGGCGGCCCAGTGCCTGGCGCGCGACGTCCAGCGCGGCGCGGGCGGCCTGCACCTGGGCGTCGCCGGCGGCGGCGGTCTGGTCGGCAGCGCGGGCGTCCAGGCGCAGCAGCACCTGGCCGGCGGCCACCCGGTCGCCCACCTTCACGCCCAGTTGCACCACCGCGCCGGGCACCTGGGCGGCCACCACCGTCTGGCGCACGGCTTCCACCACGCCGTCGAAGGCGGTGGCGTTGCTGGCGCTGCCGGCGCGCGCTTCCACCGTGGCCAGCGTGGCTGCGGCAGCGGGCAGCCAAGCCGCGCCAGCCGCGGCCAGGGCCATGCCCAGAACGATGGAACGAAGACGAGGTGTGCGCATGAACAGGGTCCTGGTGAGGCCGTGCAGGCGGGCACGGCGTCCAACAACATCTTGATCATAGTATTTGCGCAAGTAGCTAAATAGTCAAGTACCATATTGCACACGCAGCCACCCAGGCTGGCCCCTTCGAGGCATCATGTCGACAGCCCAACCCAGTTCCTGCCCCCGCATGGAAGGTCTTCCCGACGAGGCGCTTGCCCAGGTGGCGGCGTATTTCCAGGCCCTGTCCGAGCCGACACGCCTGCAGATCCTCAATCTGCTGCGCCAGCGCGAGCACAGCGTGGGTGAACTGGCGCAGCGTTGCGGCTTCAGTGCGGCCAACATCTCGCGGCACCTCAGCCTGCTGACCCAGCACGGCCTGGTGCAGCGCACCAGCCGCGGCAACAGCGCCATCTACAGCATCGCCGACCCGTCGGTGTATGCGCTGTGCGACCTGGTGTGCGGCAGCATCGCGCGCAAGTTCGACCGCCTGGCCGCCGAACGCGCGGCCTTCCTGCCACCGGCGGCAGCGCCGGTCAAGCCGCACGCCGCCTGAACGCCTGAACGCCTGAACGGCAGCCGCGCCGACATCGCGTACCCTCGGCGCTCCTCCCGGAGCCCGAGATCCATGCCGCCCTTCGCCTCCTTGCCCGACCCGCCGATCGGCCAGGGCATGGGCGTGCAACAGGCCCTGCGCCATGGCTGAAGCCGATCTGCAGCCGCCGCTGCGTCTGGCCATCCTGCAGGACGGCGACGGCGCGCTGCAGTTCCTGGCCAGCGGGCGCCCGGGCCTGGCCCTGCTGCTGCACCAGCCCCTGCCCGCGGCCGGCCTGGCGCCGTGGCAAGGCCCGGCCTGGCGCCAGGCGGCCGATGCGCCGGGCTGGGCCGCCGGGCTGACGCAGGCGCTGTTTCCCCCTGGCCTGCAGGTGGCGCTGCTGCAGGCCGGCGGCGGGCCGCTGCTGCTGCAGCTGGACAGCCGCCTTGCCGACCTGCCCTGGGAACTGGCCCAGCTGGATGGCCAGCCGCTGGACGACCGCTTTCTCATCAGCCGCCTGGTGCTGGCGCCCGTTGCGCCGGTGGAATCGCCGTCGTCAGCGGCCGATGCCGCGCCGCTGCAGCAGGTGGCCGACGCGGCCAGCGCCGCGGCGCTGGGCCGTGCCGGCCGGCCGGCGCTGGCGCTGCCCACCGATGCCCAGGCCGCGCAGGCCGCGCTCGGGCAGGCGCTGGCCACCGGTGCACCGCCGGCGCGTGCGGCCCAGGCGGCCCGCCAGGCCGCACGCCGCACGGGCACGCCGGGCGGTGACGCCTGGCTGCATGGCGAGGCGGTGTTCGCGCCCCCCGCCCTGGCCACCACCCCGCCCGACGATGACGTGCGCCAGGTCAGCATCCTGTCGGTCGACCTGATGGGCTCCACCCGGCTGATGCACGAGCTGGGCGACGAGGAATACAGCGAGCGCCTGACGCTCTACCACCAGAAGGTGGCCCAGGTGGCGCGCGCCCATGCCGGCCTGGCCGACGACCCGCAGGGCGACGACGGCTTCATGTGCTACTTCGGCCACCCGGTGGCCAGTGAAGACGCGGCGGCCATGGCGGTGCGCGCCGGCCTCACGCTGGCCGCGGCGATGGTCGATCTGGGCCTGCAGCTGCGCATCGGCATCTCCACCGGGCGCGTGGTCATCCGCAACGGCCAGCCGGTGGGCGCGGCGGTGCACCATGCCGCGCGGCTGCAGCAGGCGGCGCCGGCCGGCGCGGTGTACGTGGGCACGGCCACGCGGCGCATCGCCGGCGAGCGCTTCGACTTCGCGCTGGTCGATGCCAACCCGCGCTTCAAGGGCTTCGAGGACGCCGGCGCGGTGTGGCGCGCGGTGAAGGAGCGGCCGGTGCTCGGCACCGAGCGTTTCGACGACCGCGCCGACCTCACGCCCTTCATCGGCCGCGATGCCGAGCTGGCCCAGGTGCTGCAGCACTGGCAGGCCGCGGTGGCCGGTGAGCGCCAGACGCTGCTGCTGCATGGCGAGGCCGGCATCGGCAAGAGCCGCCTGGTGCGTGAGCTGCGCCAGACCCTGGCCGCGCGCGGCTTCCGCACCATGGAATGCCGCTGCGCGCCGGAATCGTCCGGCAGCGCCTTCCAGCCGCTGATCGACCTGCTGCGCCGCCAGCTGCGGGTGCATGAGAGCGACCCGCCCGGGCTGCAGCTGGCGCGGCTGCGCGCACTCCAGATCACCACCGGCGCCGAAGCCGAGCAGGCCCTGGCCCTGCTGGGCGCGCTGCTGAACGTGCCGGTGCAGGTGCTGCCGCCCATCCCGGGTGGCGGGTCGGCCGAGCGCCGCCGCCAGCTGACGATGGACCTGCTGGCGCGGGTGAGCACGGTGCTGGCCGACCAGGCCCCGGTGTGCCTGATCCTGGAAGACGTGCAGTGGGCCGACCCGTCCACCCGCGAGCTGATGCACCGGCTGATCGCCGGCCCGCGCAGCGAGCGGGTGCTGCTGCTGCTGACGCTGCGCGGCAGCCCCGACGACGCCGCGCAATGCGGCTTCCGCGTGCCGATGCTGCGCCTGGGCGGCCTGGGCCCCGAAGCCGCGCAGGACCTGCTGCGCCGTGCCAGCGGCGGCATGCTGAACGACGCCGCGCTGGCCGAATGGCTGGCCGCCCGCGCCGACGGCGTGCCGCTGTTCATCGAGGAATCGGCCCGCATGGCCGCCGCGCTGGCGGCCCAGCGCCCGGGCGACGACATCGCCCGCGTGCTGCGCGACGCCGTGCCCGGCACCCTGCAGGACCTGCTGACCGCCCGGCTCGACCAGCTGCCC
>JAGOBT010000332.1 GCA_017999135.1 Burkholderiaceae bacterium | reverse complement strand
CATCGGCGGCGCCCTGGTCAGCCGCATCACCAACGACACCGAGGCGGTGAAGACGCTGTATGTGCAGCTGCTGTTCGTCATGCTCGACAGCGTGATCATGCTGGCCACCACGCTGGTGGCCATGGCCCTGCTGGACTGGCGGCTGATGCTGATCGTGGCGCTGCTGATCCCGGCGGTGGCCGGCATCGTCTGGCTGTACCAGCGGCTGTCGGCGCCGGCGGTGGCGCGCACCCGGGCGCTGCGCAGCGACATCAACGCCCAGGCGGCCGAGTCCATCGCCGGCATGGCGGTGGTGCAGGCCAGCGGCGCGGCTGGCCGCTTCAGCCAGCGCTTTGCCGACACCAACGAGGCCCACTACCGCAGCCGCCGGCGTGAACTGCGTGCCAACGCCTGGCTGCTGCGCCCGGCGCTTGACCTGCTGAACGTGGGCCTGCTGGCGGCGGTGATCGGCTTCTACGGCCTGCGCCAAGGCACGGGCGCAGACGGCGGCACCGGCCTGTCGGCGCTGGAAGTGGGCGTGCTCTATGCCTTCGTCGGCTACATCGCCCGGGTGGTCGAGCCGCTGATCCAGATCACCATGCAGTTCTCGCAGCTGCAGCAGGCGGTGGTGGCTGCCGCGCGAGTGAACACCCTGCTGCATGAGCCCGCAGAGCCGGTGCGCGACGGCGCGGCCGCCGTGCAGGCCGGCGCCATCACCGTGCGCGACCTGCACTTTGCCTACCAGGCCGGCCACCCGGTGCTGCACGGCATCGACCTGGATGTGCCGCCGGGTGCCTTCGTCGGCATCGTTGGCCACACCGGCAGTGGCAAGAGCACGCTGCTGTCGCTGCTGCTGCGCTTCTACCCGGCGCCGGCGGGCAGCGTGCTGGTGGACGGCCAGCCGATCGACAGCCTGGGCGATGCCGCCTTCCGCCAGGCGGTGGGCCTGGTGCCGCAGGACCCGTTCCTGCTGGCCGCCAGCGCGCGCGACAACATCGCCATGGGCCGGCCGCTGACCGATGCGCAGGTGGAAACCGCCGCCCGCGCCGCCCATGCACACGGCTTCATCGCCGCCCTGCCGCAGGGGAATGCCACGCCGCTGGGTGAAGGCGGCGCGCGGCTGTCGGTGGGCCAGAAGCAGCTGATCGCGATGGCCCGGGCACTGGCCGGGCAGCCGAAGATCCTGCTGCTGGACGAGGCCACCGCCCACATCGACAGCGAGACCGAAGGCCATGTGCAGGCGGCGCTGACGGCGCTGCGCGGCCGCGTGACGGTGCTGGCCATCGCCCACCGGCTGTCCACCATCCGCGAGGCCGACCAGATCGTGGTGATGCACCATGGCCGCATTGCCGAGCGCGGCAGCCATGTGCAGCTGATGACCATCGACGGCGGCCTGTACCAGCGCCTGGTGCAACTGCAGCGGCTGGCGGGCGACGACGACGCCGATGACACGCCGCCCGACGGCACTCGCCAGCCGCGCAGCGCCGACTGATCCACCGTGGCGGGCCGCGGCACGGCTGCACGAAACTTCGGCCCGCCCCGCCGGGCCGGGTAGCATCCACGATGGCCGGGGCTGTCGACACCGACCGTGGGATGGTGACGGCACGCGGCCGGGCTGCGGTGGCAAGGAACGAGGGTCTGAATGGGGTTGAACGAAGCCGATCTGCATGCGCTGGCGCGCCTGCTCAGTGGGTTCGGAGTCTGGCTGTCGGTGTCCGAGCAAGGTGCCTCGCCGCAGCCGCTGGCTGGCACGCCGTCGAGCGCCACCGCGCCATCCTCAGCCAGCCTGACCCTGTCCGACGGCCGGCAGCTGCTGGTGGCCGGGCCGGTGGCCAGCCCCGCGCCGGCGCCCGCTGCCGACGCGCCGCCGCTGCTGCAGGAACGACGCGCCGGCCCGGACGCGGCGGACATGCGCTTCCGCCTGCTGGCCGAACATTCGATCGACATGATCGTGGCGGTGGATGCCGACCTGGCGATCCGCTATGCGTCACCCGCCACCGCCCGCCTGCTGGGCTGCCAGCCGGCCGACCTGCACGGCCACACGCTGGCCGAATTGCTGGCGCATGAAGACCGCGCCGCCTTCATCGCCCGCCACTTCACCCGCGCCGCCCAGCGCGGGCAGAGCGTGCCCGACCTCTTCCGCGCGCTGCACCACGACGGCAGCACCCGCTGGGTGGAAGCCCGCGTGGCCCGCCTGCCGCCCGGCAACGGCCTGGGCGACTACCTCGTCACCCTGCGCGACGCCGACCAGCGCCGCCGCTTCGAGGAAAGCCTGGACAAGGCCAACGTCGAGCTGAAGACCCTGGCCAGCACCGACGCCCTGACCGGCCTGGCCAACCGCCGCCAGTTCGACGCCACGCTGCACAAGGAGTGGTACCGCGCCCTGCGCGACGCCACGCCGCTGGGCCTGCTGATGATCGACCTCGACCGCTTCAAGGCGCTGAACGACCGCTTCGGCCACCAGGTGGGCGACGCCTTCCTGGCCCGCGTGGGCCAGGTCATCCGCGAGAACGTGCGCCGCGCCGGCGACCTGCCCGCGCGCTATGGCGGTGAAGAGTTTGCGGTGGTGCTGCCCGGCACCGCCGCCGCCGGCGCCATCGAGATCGGCGAACACATCCGCCGCGCCGTGGCCGCCACCGACACCAGCGACCTGGTGCCCGGCGGCCACCCGATCAGCGTGAGCATCGGCGTGGCCGCGGCGGTCGCCCTGTCAGGCAGCGGCTCAGCCACGCTGGTGCACAGCGCCGACAGCGCGCTCTACCAGGCCAAGCGCAACGGCCGCAACCGGGTCGAGATCCTGCAATGAACACCGACAACCCCCAAGAGTGACCCGCATGGCTGACACCGACGACGTCCTGAGCACCGAGATCCACCCCGCCGGCTATGCCGTGCTGACACTGAACCGCCCGCAGGCGATGAACGCGCTGAACAAGGCGCTGATGCGCGCACTGGCCGACGCCATCGACGACCTGGGCACCAACCCGGCGGTGCGGGTGTTGATCCTCACCGGCGCGGGGAAGGCCTTCTGCGCCGGGCTGGACCTGAAGGAAATCGGTTCCGGCCAGGGCAGTCTGGGCGGCAGCGACGGTCGCCCGAGTGGTGATCCGGTGGCCGCCATCGGCCGCTACCCCGGGCCGGTGATCGGCGCCATCAACGGCGCGTCGGTCACCGGCGGCTTCGAGCTGGCGCTGGCCTGCGACGTGCTGCTGGCCAGCAGCCAGGCCCGTTTCGCCGACACCCATGCCCGCATCGGCGTGGCGCCCGGCTGGGGCCTGAGCCAGAAGCTCAGCCGCGCCATCGGCGCCTACCGGGCGCGCGAGGTGTCGTTCACCGGCAACTGGGTGACGGCCGGGCAGGCGGCGGCCTGGGGCTTCGTCAACCGCGTGCTGTCACCCGACGACCTGCTGCCCGCCGCGCGTCAACTGGCGCTGGACATGCTGGGCACGCTGCCGCACATGCTGACGCGCTACAAGGCCATCATCAACGACGGCTGGGCCCTGGCCGGCGGCGATGCCATGGCGCTGGAAAAGGCCCGCGCCCGCGAGTTCAACAGCCAGGTGGGCGCCGACGACGTGGAACAGCGCCGCGAGGCGGTGCGCGCGCGCAACCGCGCCGGCGGCGGATGAGCGCGCTGGCGCCGGCGGACAACGCCGGCCTGCGCTGACGGTCAGCGCGTCTTGGCCAATCGCGCGGCGGCTTCGCTGTCTTCGCGGATGTGGCGCTGGAAGTACCGCATGAAGAACACGCCCATGCCGAGCATGAAGGCGATTCCGGCGGCACTGAACAGTCCGTAGTCGGTGGTCAACAGGTCTCGCAGTGCGTGCATGGTGCGTTTCTCCGGTGGATGCAACGGCACCATCAGACGCCCGCACGGCCCCGGGCGGTTTGCGCTGGCGCAGACCTGGCGAACATCAGCGGCCCCACCGTGGCCGGCCCGGCGCCGATCTTGCGCCGGATCAATCGCCCAGGCACACCCCCAACGCCCGCGCAGCCGCCAGCGTGGGGCAGTCGGCAGGCACCGGGCGGTTGCGCCCGGCCACGTCGGCCAGTGGCACCAGGCCCAGGCGGTCGCCCTGCAGCACCACCATGCCGCCCCAGCGGCCCTGGCGCACCTGCTCGGCCGCATGCCAGCCGAAGCGCGTGGCCAGCACACGATCAAACGGCGTGGGCGAGCCGCCACGCTGCACATGGCCCAGCAGCGTGGCGCGCACCTCGCTGTGCAGCAGCGGCTGCAGCTGGTGCGCCAGCAGCGCGCCCACGCCGCCCAGGCGCAGCGGGTCGGGGCTGTCGGCAATGGTCTGGGCCACGCTCAGGCCGGCGCCGGCGGCATGCGCGCCTTCGGCGATGCAGATCAGGGTGTAGCCCTCGCGCGCCTCGCGCTCGCGGCAGCGTCGCGCCACGGCCTCCAGCGTCCACGGCAGTTCGGGCAGCAGGATCACGTCGGCCGCGCCGGCCATGCCGCCCTCCAGCGCGATCCAGCCGGCGTAGCGGCCCATGGTCTCGGCGATCATCACCCGGCCGTGGCTGCGGGCGGTGGTCTCCAGCCGGTCGAGTGCCTCGGCCACCACCGCCACCGCGCTGTCGAAGCCGAAGCTGCGGTCGGTGTGGCACAGGTCGTTGTCGATGGTCTTGGGC
>JAGOBT010000331.1 GCA_017999135.1 Burkholderiaceae bacterium | reverse complement strand
AGCTTCGCTCCACGCTTCCTCCCCACACTCGGTCACCCTCATGCAGTTGCGCTTCGCTTCGTTCGCTGTGATCAACTTACGGCGGGACTTGCACCCGCAAGAGTGCGCCCGTGCCGGGCGCACAAGACAAACGGGTCAGCCCTTGTGGAGCTGACCCGTCGGTCTAGAACAGCAATGTTCTGGTGCGGCTGGCAGGAATCGAACCCACGACCCCTTGGTTCGTAGCCAAGTACTCTATCCAGCTGAGCTACAGCCGCGAAGCCTCGCAGTCTACAGCGAAATTCGCGCAATGTGGCCATCTGGCCATGCAAGGCAACAAAAAAATGCGCGGCCGCGCCCTGTCAATCCTGTTCGGCAGCGCGACGCAGGCAGTCGAGCGCACGCGCATCGTCGCCTTCCTCGGTGGCCAGGCGGGCCAGGGCACGCCAGGCCTGGCGGCGGGCACGCGCCTGCAATTGCGGGTCTTGCGCCGCCAGTTCCAGCGGCCGCCGCGCCTTGCCCCACAGCTGGCGCTCGGCCAGCACGGCACCCACCGCGGCCTGCACCGCGGGCTCGGTGGGGTAGGTGCGCTGCGCCGCCTCCACCCGTGGCAGCCAGTCCGGCCCCAGACCGGCCACCGTGTCGACCAGGGCCAGCGCCACCTCGGCACGGCCGTCAGCACCCAGGCTGTCGAGCCGGTCCCACAGCGGGCGCAGCCAGCTGCGACCATCGTCGGCGGCCTGCAACTGGGCGGCGCGCCGGGCTGCGCGGGCGGCCACGAAGGGGTCGCGCTGGTCGGCACCATCGAACGCCTGCCACGCGCGGCGCAACTGATCCGCGTCATGCGCGGAATCCAGCGCCTCGATGGCCAGCGAGCGCAGCAGCCCCTGTGCCGCCGTGCTGGTGAAGGCCTGGTGGTTGGCCAGCAGGCGCGCCGTGTGCAATGCGTCCATCGGCCTGCGCTCCAGGCGGGCGGCCTGCAGTTTCAAGCGCAAGGCCTGGGTACGCCGCGCCACGCCGGGCTGCAACTCGGCCAGCAGGGCTTCGGCGCGGGGGCCGTCGCGGTCGTCCAGGGCCCATTCGGCCGCCAGCAGCCGGGCGCCATCGTCCACCGCCTGGCTGGTGCCGCGGCGGCCCGGCCGCAGCGCACGGTGCAGCTGTTCGTCGCGCCGCCTGCGGTCCTGCAGGCGGTGCAGGCTGCCTGCCGCCAGCAGGTGGGCCAGGGTGCGGAACTCATGGTCGTCGCCCGCGTCCTCGCGGTCGTCCTGGATGGTGATGGCGCGCTGCGCCGCCTTGTGCGCGCGGCCATAGCGGCCGGCAAACGACTCGGCCAGCGCCTCGCGCAGGGCGGCCTGGGCGGCACGCTCCAGCCGCAGCAGGCGCCACTCACGCGCGCGGGCGGGCAAGCCGATCAGGGCGTTGACCGCCTGCACCGCCGTCATCAGGGCAAAGCCGGTGGCCAGGGCAGCCAGGATGAAGAAGTTCAGCGAGAAATCGACCCGCCAGCCATCCCAGTAGAACGAGGCCATGCCGGCGTTGTCGCCCAGCGTCAGCGCGGCGACCACGGCCACCGCGAACAGCAGCACCAGCCAGACGACGTTGCGCACGGCCCTGCCTCTGCCTAGCGGCCGGCCTGTGCGGCCGACAGTGCCGCCAAGGTTTCGTCAGGCCGCGGCAGGCTCACCTGGCGGGCCTGGCCTGCCACCTGGCGCACCAGATCGGCCGTCAGCACCACGCGCCGGGCGCTGCGGTCAAAGTAGCGGTCGAGCGACGCCACGGCGTCGCGCAGGTCGGCCTGGGCGGTGTCGAACTGGCGTGACAACAGGGCGAGGCGGGCGTTGAGCAGGCGCAGCTTCAGGTTTTCGCGCAGGAACCAGGCCTGTTCGGGCGCGACCAGCGCCGCCTCGGGGTGGTCGATGCGGGTGACCCGCACCAGCGCACGGACTTCGCCCCACACCCGTTCTCCAGCCCAGGCCCCCTGGGCCTGCAGCCACGGCCACCAGCCCTGCGGCCGGGCCGCCGACGCCGCAGCCGATGCCGGAGCCGCCGCCACCGCCGCAGCGCCCGGGCGCCCCGGCGCCACCGGGCGGCGCTCGGGCTGGGCCAGCAGCGGCAGGTCATCGACCGCGCGGATGGCTTCGTCGATCTTGATGGTGAGGCTGGCGATGTCGCTGATGGCCACGGCGCGCACCCGGTCCAGGTCGCGCGCCAGCGCGCGGCGCACCCGTTCCAGACGGGGCTGGTTCATGCGTGCCAGGCGCTCTTCGCTCTGGCGCAGCGCGGCGGCCAGCGGCTCGGCACTGCCGGTGATGGCGCTCTGCTGCACGGCCACGCGCACGGCGGCATCCACATCGGCCAGCACGTTCTCGTCGCGTGAGCGGGACAGCTGCTGGATCAGTTCTTCCAGTTGGGTGCGCTGCAGCGCGGTCTCGGCCACGCGGCCTTCGAGCAGGGCCACCTTGGTCTCGGCCGCACGGGCCAAGTCTTGCGCCTGCTGGGCCAGGGCGCGGGCCTCGATGGCCTGGCCCTGGCTGTCCTGCTGGCGCCGCACCAGTTCCTGTTCCAGGCTCTTGATGCGCTGCTGGCCCATCAAGGCCAGGGTGATGGCCACCACCGCCAGGCCACCCACCACCGCAAAGGCGGCCCACCAGGCGCCGGACAGGCCGGCCGCCGGCGCTGCACCGCCCGCCACGGGCTCTGCCACAGGGCCGGCGGCTGGGGTGGCGGCAGCGGGGTTGGCGGCGGTTGGGGCGGTGTCGGTCACGTTCGGCCAGATTGTATCGACGGCCCCTGGGCCGCCAGGGGCCGCAACGGGGCCAGCCGGCGGGGTCAGCCTGGCGCCAGCCCGGCCAGCACCTGGGCCGCCACCGCATCGGGCGTGGGCGCCACGGTCTGCACCTGCCCCATGCCGAGCCGGCGCGCGGCATCGGCAATGCGTGGATGGGTGGCCAGCGCAAGGGCCTGCGACCAATCTGCCGCCGGCGCCAGCACCGGCAGGTGGCCCACGGCCTCGCTGCTGGAGAACAGCCAGCAGTGCGCCTGCGGCTCGGCCAGCGCAGCGGCCAGCACGCGCCGGGCCACTGCGCTGGGCACCGGCACGGTGCGGCGGTAGGCCTCCACAAAGTGCACCTGCGCGCCCTGCTGGCGCAGCACATCCGCCAGCCAGTTGCGGCCGGATTCGCCACGCACCACCAGCGCGCTGGCGCCGGGCCAGTGGCAGCGGGGCTGCAGCACCGCCCACAGGGCCTCGGAGTCGAACGGCCCACCGTCGTCGGGCGGGCTGCACAGGGCCGCGGCGGGCACACCCGCCTGCAGCAGGGCCTGGCGCGTGCCCAGACCCGGCGCTGCGGCCACCACGTCGGCCGGCCAGGCCTGCCCGGGGGGCCGGCAGTCGAAGAAGCGCTGCACCGCGCTGGGGCTGACGAACATCACCATCGCCAGCGGGCGCTGGCCATCGTCGGCGCCACGCGCCAAGGTCGCCCAGGCCGCCTGCACCGGTGCGGGGTCAGACGGGCCGTCGATGCCCAGCAACGGGAAGGCGCTGGCGGCCAGCCCCAGCGCCTGCAGGCGCGCCACCCAGGCGTCGGCCTGCGGCTGCGGCCGGGTCACCAGCAGGTGGAGCAGGTCGGGCATGGCTGGCAGACCCGAAGGGCCGGGCGGCCGCTCAGGACGCGGGTGCAGCGGCCAGATAGGCGTCGGCGCCCAGGGCGCGCAGCTGGTCGGCCGCCTGCCGGCCCAGCGCGTCGGCCAGGGCGGTGGCCGCGGCGCCGCTGTCCTGCGGGATGCGGGCCTGCGCCTGGGTGCGCAGCAGCGACCGGGCAGAATCTTCGGCATGGCCCAGCGCGGCGCTCATGACCAGTTGGTCGCCTTGCCACACCGCGTGCGCGGCCAGCGGCATGCTGCAGCTGCCGCCCAGGGCGCGGGACACGGCCCGCTCGGCATGCACCGACAGCCAGGTGGGCGCGTGGATCATCTCGCCCAGCTGGGCGCGCAGCGTGGCGGCGTCGGCGCGCACCTCGATGCCCAGCGCGCCCTGGCCGGCGGCGGGGATCATCGCCACCTCGTCGAACGGCGCGCGGATGCGCTCGGCCAGGCCCAGGCGCTTCAGGCCGGCGGCGGCCAGCACGATGGCGTCGTAGCCGCCTTCATCCAGCTTGCGCAGCCGGGTGTCGAGATTGCCGCGCAGCGGCTCGATGCGCAGGTCGGGACGCAGTTTCTTCAGCTGCACCACCCGGCGCAGGCTGCTGGTGCCCACCACCGCGCCCTGCGGCAGATCGGCCACGCTGGCGTAGCGGCTGGAGACGAAGGCGTCGCGCGGGTCTTCGCGTTCCAGCACCGCGGCCAGCACGAAGCCGTCGGGCAGATCCATTGGCACGTCCTTCAGCGAATGCACGGCCAGGTGGGCGCGGCCTTCTTCGAGCGCCACTTCCAGTTCCTTGACGAACAGGCCCTTGCCGCCCACCTTGCTGAGCGCGCGGTCGAGGATCTGGTCGCCGCGGGTGGTCATGCCCAGCAGGCCCACGCGCAAGCCGAAACGCGCGCCGAGCAGGTCGCGCACATGCTCGGCCTGCCACAGGGCCAGGCGGCTCTCGCGGGTGGCGATCAGGGTGTCGGGCGTGTGTTGCGCGCTGGCGCCGGAGGTGGGTTGC
>JAGOBT010000330.1 GCA_017999135.1 Burkholderiaceae bacterium | reverse complement strand
TTGGCGGTGACCGGCATCAGCCACAGGACGCGCACGCCCAGGCGCTGCAGGTGGTCGAGCCGCCTGGTCAGGCCGCGCAGGTCGCCGATGCCGTCGCCATCGCTGTCGGCATAGGCACGCACGAACACCTCCATGAAGGCACCGTGCTGCCAGCCGTCTTCCAGCGGGCTGGGCGTGGCCTGCATGGCCACTGGCGACAGGTCGACCGGCGGCATGGCGGGCTGCAAGGCGCAGCCGCCCAGCAGCGGCACCATGCAGCAGGCGGCCTGGCGCAGGCGGTGTCTGGCGGTCGGCAGTGGGCGCATGGAGTCGGCAGAAATGTAGGCAAACTACACTCTAGCACGGGTGTTTCTGCCGCCTGCCGGCCAGTGTTTACCCTGGGAGCGCGCCATGCGCCGAGTGGTTTGTAGTTTTGCTACGTTATGATTTTGACGCTCCGGCGTTGGCCGGGCGCCCCGTCCGCGTGCCTGCCCTGCCATGACCCTGCTGCCCTTGCCCCGCCCCGTTGCTGCCATCTGGCGGCTGCTGGCCGTGGCGGGGCTGGCGTGGATGTTCGGGCCGGTGTGGGCGGCCGATGCCGCCAGCCTGCGCCAAGCCTGCGATGCCCCGGGCCATGCCACGGTGCTGCAGGCCGATGCGCAGGCCGCGGCCGGCGCGCCCGTGGCGGCGGCGGTGTGGCTGGATGCCACCCGCCTGCAGTGGCCGGGCGCACCGGCCGACGGCCGCTACAGGCTGCTGCATGCGCCCGGCGGTGGCATCGTGGTGGCCCCGGGTGCGCCGGCACAGGGTGCCGGTCTGGCGCTGCCGCTGCAGCCGGTCGCCGGGCCGCTGCCGGTGGACCTGCAACTGCGCCACCGCCACCTGGGTGATGGCGTGCGCCTGGCGCTGGCGCCGGCCGACGCCACGCCCGCGCGCTTGCAGGCGCTGCACCGCGGCCAGTTGCTGCTGGTGCAGGAAGACGCCGCCGGCCGCGTGCTGCAGGCCACCGGCGTGCAGGCCGCGGCGGCGCTGGACGCGCTCTACGCCCCGGCCGAGGCCCTGACCGACCTGGGCGTGACGCTGACTCGTCACGCCACCCGCTTCCGCCTGTGGGCCCCCACCGCCCAGGCCGTGCACCTGTGCTTGCATGCCAGCGACACCGCCCCCGCGCAGCCTGCGGTGCACGCCCTGCAGCGCGACGACGCCACCGGCAGCTGGCAACTGCAGCTGCCCGGTCTGCCGCCGGCGCGCTACGCCCGCTACCTGGTGGATGTGTGGGTGCCCGGCACCGGCCTGGTGCGCCAGCGGGTGACCGATCCGTACGCTGTCAGCCTGGGCACCGATGGCCGCCACACCTGGGTCGGCAGCCTGGACGACCCCGCCACCCAGCCCGCCGGCTGGGCCACGGCGCCGCGCCCGGCGCCGCGCCAGGGCAGCACCGGACTGGCGATCTACGAGCTGCATGTGCGTGACTTCTCCATCGGCGATGCCAGCGTGCCGCCGGTGCACCGCGGCAGGTACACGGCCTTCACCCAGGCCGGCAGCCACGGTATGCGCCACCTGCGCGCGCTGGCCCAGGCCGGCATGACCGACGTGCACCTGCTGCCGGTGTTCGACATCGCCAGCGTGCCCGAGTCCGGTTGCACCACACCCACCGTGCCCGAAGCCGCGCCCGACAGCCCGGCGCAGCAGGCCGCAGTGATGGCGCAGGCCGCCAGCGACTGCTTCAACTGGGGCTACGACCCGCTGCACTTCAATGCGCCCGAGGGCAGCTATGCCAGCCGGGCCGACGACGGCGCCACCCGCATCCGCGAGTTCCGCCAAATGGTGATGGCGCTGCATGCCGCCGGCCTGAGGGTGGGCATGGACGTGGTCTACAACCACATGTCGGCCGCCGGCCAGCACCCGCAGTCGGTGCTGGACCGCATCGTGCCCGGCTACTACCACCGGCTGGACGCGCAGGGCCGCATCACCCGCAGCACCTGCTGCGACAACACCGCCACCGAGCACCGCATGATGCGCAAGCTGATGCTCGACTCGGTGCGGCTGTGGGCGCGCCAGTACCGCATCGACAGCTTCCGCTTCGACCTGATGGGCCACCAGCCGAAGGAGGCGATGGTGGCGCTGCAGTTGCTGCTGCGCCAGGACAACGGTCGCGACATCCAGCTGATCGGCGAGGGCTGGAACTTCGGCGAGGTGGCCAACGGCGCGCGCTTCGTGCAGGCGGCGCAGGGCACGCTGTCGGGCACCGGCATCGCCACCTTCAGCGACCGGGCGCGGGATGCGCTGCGCGGCGGCGGCGTGGGCGATGGCCCGGCCGCCGTGGTGGCGCGGCAGGGATGGTTGAATGGACAAGTGCCCGGCCAGACCGACAACACCACCGAAGGCACCCACCGCACGGCCGCCATGGCTGCCGCCGACCTGGTGCGCCTGGGCCTGGCCGGCACGTTGCGCAGCTACACCTTCACCAGCCACACCGGCGACCAGCGCCGTGGCGACCAGCTGGTCTATGCCGGCCAGCCGGCGGGTTATGTCGACGCGCCCGGCGAGGTGGTGAACTACGTCGAGAACCACGACAACCACACGCTGTGGGATGTCAACGCCTTCAAGCTGCCGCTGGACACGCCGGCCAGCGAGCGTGCCCGGGTGCAGTTGCTGGCGCTGGCCACCACCGCCTTCAGCCAGGGTGTGGCCTACTTCCATGCAGGGGTCGAGATCCTGCGCAGCAAGTCGCTGGACGGCAACAGCTACGACAGTGGCGACTGGTTCAACCGGCTCGACTGGACCTACCAGACCAACCACTTCGGCACCGGCCTGCCGCCGGCCGGTGACAACCAGGCATTGTGGACACTGGCCGCGCCGCGGCTGGCCGATGCGCGCCTGCGGCCGGCGCCGGCCGACATCGCCTTCGTGCGCGATGGCTTCCTCGACCTGCTGCGCATCCGCGCCAGCAGCAGCCTGTTCCGCCTGACCACGGCCGACGCGGTGCAGCAGCGACTGACGCTGCACAACACCGGCCCGGCGCAGAACCCGGCGCTGGTCGTCGGCGAGCTGGACGGCCGCAGCCTGCCGGGTGCCGGTTTCGCCCGCGTGCTCTACCTGCTCAACACCAGCCCGACAGACCAGACGATGGCCATCGACAGCGCCCGCGGCCAGCCCTGGGTGCTGCACCCGGTGCACCGCAGCGCCACCGCGGCCGACCGCCGCGCCGCCACGCAAGCGGCGGTCGACCGCGCCAGCGGCACCTTCCGCGTGCCGGGGCGCACGGCGGTGGTGTTCGTGTTGGCGCGATGATGTCGGCCCAGTACCAGACCGGAGACAACCCCGCGTGAACACTTCTGCCCTGCACCGGCTGCTGGCCGCCGCCGCCCTGGCGCTTGGCGCCGCCACGGTCTCGGCCGCCACCATCACCATCGCCTGCGGTGCCAGCGCGCCGGAGATCGAGCACTGCATGAAGCACGCCGAGGCCTGGGCGAAGAAGACCGGCCACACGGTGCGCAACTACACCCAGCCGGCCAGTGCCACCGCGGCGCTGGCGGTGTACCGCCAACTGTTCGCCGCCAAGAGCGGCGACATCGACATCATCCGCGTCGACATCATCTGGCCCGGCATCCTGAAGGACCACCTGCTGGACCTGAAGCCCTACAGCTTGGGGCAAGAGGCCGAACACTTTCCGGCCATCGTGGCCAACAACACCATCGGCGGGCGGCTGCTGGGCATGCCCTGGTACACCGACACCGGCCTGCTGTACTACCGCACCGACCTGTTGGCCAGGTACAAGCGTCCGCCGCCCACCACCTGGGCCGACCTGGCCGCCACCGCCGCCATCGTGCAGGCCGGCGAGCGTGCCGCCGGGCAGAAGGACTTCCAGGGCTTCGTCTTCCAGGCCAAGAGCGGCGAGAGCCTGACCTGCAATGCAGTGGAATGGATCGCCAGCTTCGGCGGTGGCCGGCTGGTGGACGAGCGCGGCGACATCACCGTCAACAACCCGCAGGCGGTGCGGGCGCTGGCCACCGCCGCGCAGTGGGTGGGCAGCATCTCGTCGGTGGGCGTGCTGAACTATGCCGAGGAGGATGCGCGCGGCGTGTTCCAGAACGGCCAGGCACTGTTCATGCGCAACTGGCCCTATGCCTGGTCGCTGCTGGAAAGCCCCGACAGCGTGGTGCGCGGCAAGGTGGGCGTGTCCCCGCTGCCCAAGGGCGACGGCCCGGGCGCCCGCCATGCCGGCACGCTGGGCGGCTGGCAGCTGGCGGTGTCCAAGTACAGCAAGCACCCCGAGGTGGCGGCCGATCTGGTGATGCACATGGCCAGCGCCGCGGTGCAGAAGGACCGCGCCATCCGCGGCAGCTTCAACCCCACCCGCCCGGCGCTGTACAAGGACCCGGAGGTGATCGCCGCCAACAGCTTCATGGCCAGCCTGCTGGGCACCTTCGAAGAATCGGTGGCGCGCCCGTCGGGCCAGGCCGGGCTGAAGTACCCGTCGGTGAGCCTGGCGCTGAGCAATGCCGCGCACGACGTGCTGGGCCGCAAGGCCACGCCCGAGGCGGCGGTACGCAAGCTCGAAGGCCAACTCAAGCTGGTACGGCGCGAGCGCTGGTGAAGCACAGGAGACCCGGAACATGAACAACCGCGTGCGCACCGCCTGGCTGTTTCTCGC
>JAGOBT010000329.1 GCA_017999135.1 Burkholderiaceae bacterium | reverse complement strand
GGCTTCCAGAACCTGCCCGAGCTGAATCTGGAGCACCCGCCGGTGCGCCAGCACCTGTGGCAGGCGCCTGATTCGGTGCTGCGCAGCTGGCTGCGCGACGGTGCCGACGGCTGGCGGCTGGACACGTCGTACGAGCTGGGCACCGCCTACCTGCAGGACCTGCGCACCGCGGCCCGGGCCGAGAAGCCCGATGCACTGATCGTCGGCGAGATGGTCAACTACCCCGGCGCCTGGATGCAAAGCATCGACGCGGTGATGAACTTCAGCCTGCGCCACATCATCCTGGGCACTGCCGCTGGGGAGATTGGCCCTGCGGCAGCCAACCGCATGACGGCACGCCTGCTGCACGACGCCGGCATCGAGCCGATGCTGAAAAGTTGGATGGTGATCGACAACCACGACATCCCGCGCATCGCCACCCTGCTGCCCGATGTGGCCCAGCGCCGCTGGGTGCAGGCGCTGCAGTTCACCCTGCCCGGCGCGCCCAACATCTACTACGGCGCCGAGCTCGGCATGACCGGCGGCGGCGACCCCGAGAACCGCGGCCCGATGCAATGGGAGCGGCTGCGCGACGACAACCCCGACCTGCAGTGGATGCGCCAGCTGATCGCCCTGCACAAGCAGCACCGCGCGCTGCGGGTGGGCGACTACCGCACGGTGGAGGCCGAGCGCCTGATCGCCTTCGAGCGCCATACCGACCGGGTGCTGGAGACCGTGGTGGTGCTGGCCAACCCGAGCAACGCGCCCGTCACCGAGCGGGTGATGGTGGCCAACCCTTGGCTGATGGACGACATGCCCATGATCGACCTGCTGCGACCCGTGACCGACAGCAACGCGCTGGAGACCGCACCGCGCTTCGACGCCGGCTTCCTCACCGTGACCGTGCCGCCGCGCGGCGTGCTGGTGCTGCAGCCGCAAAAGCGCGACCTGGGCGGCTACGACCGCTTCAAGCGGGTGCCGTGATGCGGGCTGCTGCACTGGCCACGCTGACCCTGGCCCTGCTGGCCGGCTGCGGCAGCACCGGCGGGCCGGGCGCTTTGCCCACCACCACGGCGGCCGCCGGCTGCAGCGCGCCGCCACTGGGCACCACCACGCTGTACCTGCGTGGCACCATGAACCAGTGGCAGCCCGATGAGGCCGCCGAATTCCGCTGGGCCTGCGACGCCTATGTGCTGAACGTGCAGCTCAGCGGCACCCAGCGCTTCAAGATCGCCGACGACAGCTGGAGCGCGGCCAGCATCTTCGGCAACGCGCCCGGCCAGGGTGGCGACGGCCTGCCGGCCCGGTTGTCCGTCGGCAGCACCACGGCCGACCTGCAGGCCCGCTTCGATGGCCAGCCGCAGACCCTGCGCCTGCTGCTCGGCGGCGGCAGCCCCCGCCTGCAGGTGCTGCCCGGCCATGTGGATGCCGCCCGGCCGCAGCCCATCACCGACCCGGTGGCGCTCAGCCTGCGCCATGACAGCCGCGCCATCGCCGACAAGACGCCGTTCGGCGCCGTGCCCGCCGGCACCACGGTGCAGTTCGCGCTGACGGCGCTGCCCGGCGTGGAGTCGGCCACCCTGGTGGTCGAGCGCCGCCGGCTGGAAGGCGACCAGACCCGGCTGGACTACACCGCGTTGGCCCGCATCCCGATGCTGCGCGGCCCGGGCACCACCCTGGGCACCGAGCGATTCACCGCCCGCCACCGGTTCGACGACATCAGCGTGCACGGCTACTGGTTCGCCGTGCGCATCGCCGGGCGCGACTACGTGCTGCAGAACAACCGCGACGCCATCCACTGGACGCGCGAGCGCGGCAGCAACGGCTTGGCGGTGGTCGACTGGCAACCGCCCGCCGAGCGGCGCATCCGCAGGCTGCGCCTCAGCGTCTACCAGCCCGGCTTCCGCACACCCGACTGGGCCGCTGACGCGGTGTACTACTACGTCTTCCCCGAGCGCTTCCGCAATGGCGATCCGACCAACGACCCCCAGCCAGGCAGCCGCCGCTACCAGACGCACGCGATCGAGCGCCACCAGCGCTGGACCGACGTGCCCTTCAAGCCCGGCAGCGGCGATGGGTCCGATGCGGCGCACAACAATGACTTCTTCGGCGGCGACCTGGCCGGCATCATCGAGAAGCTGGACCACATCCGCGCGCTTGGCGCCAATGCGCTGTACATGACGCCGGTGTTCCAGGCCGCCAGCAACCACAAGTACGACACCGGCGACTTCCACCGCATCGACCCCGGTTTCGGCAGCAACGCCGACTTCACCCGGCTGACGCAGGAAGCCGCACAGCGCGGCATCCGCGTGGTGGTCGACACCTCGCTGAACCACACCGGCAGCGATTCACCCTACTTCGACCGCTACGGCAACTTCGCCACCGGGGCCGACGGCCAACCGAGCATCGGCGCCTTCGCCAACGGCCGCATCCGGCCCGACTCGCCGTGGGCGAACTGGTACCGGTTCGATCCCACCCAGACCGACCCCAACCGCCAGTACACCGGCTGGGCCGGCACGCCCGACCTGCCCGAACTGGACAAGAACAGCCCGGCCTGGCGCGACTTTGCCTACCGCGCGCCCGACAGCGTGACGCGCCGCTGGCTGCAGGCCGGCGCGGCCGGCTGGCGCATGGACGTGGCGCCCTGGGTGCCCGACGACTTCTGGCGCGAATGGCGCAGCGTGGTGAAGCACACCGACCCGCAGGCCATCACCATCGCCGAGACCTGGTGGGACGCCAGCAAGCACCTGCTGGGCGACATGTTCGACTCGACGATGAACTACATCTTCCGCAACGCGGTGTTGGACTACGCCGCCGGCGGCCCCGCCAGTGCCAGCCTGCGCCACCTGGAACTGGTGCGCGAGCAGGTCCCGCCGCCGGCCTTCCATGCGCTGATGAACCTGCTGTCCACCCACGACCAGCCGCGCGCGTTGCACCGCTTCGGCGACACCCGCATCGGCGGGCCGATGGTGGACGCCACCACCGTGGCCCGCGCCAAGCGCCGGCTGGAACTGGCGGTGCTGCTGCAGATGGCCTATCCCGGCGCGCCGGCGATCTACTACGGCGACGAGGTGGGCCTGACCGGCGGCGACGACCCCTACAACCGTGCGCCATTCCCCTGGGCCGACCAGGGCGGCCAGCCCGACGAAGCCCTGCATGCCCAGTTCCGCCGCATGACGGCGATGCGCCACGCCCACCCGGTGCTGCGGCGCGGCACGTTGCTGGCGCCGTTGACGCTGGACACGCCCGACGAGGCGGTGGTGGTGCTGGCCCGCCAGCTGGGGGATGGACCACAGGCCACCTGGGCCATCACCGCCTTCAACAACGCCGAGACGTCGCGCACGGTGCGGGTGCAACTGCCGGCCGGCGCCCCAGCCGGCAGTTGGCCGGCCGCCTGGGGCGACGGCCCCGCCACGGCGCAGGACGGCCGGATGATGCTGACCCTGCCGCCGCTGGGCGGGCGGGTGCTGGTGCGGCAGCCCTGAGGCATCGCGGGCGTCCTCCGGGGACGCCGGCCTGCGATCAGGCGCGTCGGCGGGCGGCGCCCAGCAGCACGGCAACGCCACAGGCCATCAAGGCCCAGGTCGCGGGCTCTGGCACCGGGGCGGCGTTCAAGACGATCTGCTGGCCGTTGAGGCCTGGCAGGCCCTGCAGGTTCACATACAGCGTGTCGGGCCCGGCGTGGATGACACGGCTGGCATCGAAGCCGGCATAGTTGGTTGCCGCGGTGTTCAGCGCCAGCGCGCCGAAGTTCAGCGACTGCTGCAGGTCGACGAAACGCACGCCGTCGAAGTCGACATCGTTGACGCCCGCATTGGTCGACAGCGTCAATGTGAAGGCGTTGGTGGACAACGCGATGTTCAGGATGCCCGCGAACCCTGTCAGCTGGGCGGGCAGACCGACGGACACCGGGCCTGCATAGACGGTACTGAGGTTCGGGTAGAGGTACGTCACCTCGATCTGCGGCGGCTGTTGCACGGCGTGAGCCGGCAAGAAGCCGGAGACCGTGGCGATGGCTGCACACAGCAGCGCCTGGAATGATCTGTTCATGGTGGCGATGGATGCAAGAGGAGACGCGCCGATGATGTGTGTGGCGTGCGCCACGCAGCAATCCCGCGTTCCAGGGTCAACGGCAGGCTGGAGGCCATCGGTGGGCCGCACGGGCGGCCGGTGATCGGGGCGGCGGGTGCCCGGGAAAGCCGCCCTGGGCAGGACGCCCGCAGGCTGCCATGCTGCGCCCCGATGGACCCCTACCGCATCGGCAGCGGCGCCGGCTACGCCGGTGACCGCATCGACCCCGCCCAGGCCCTGGCCGAGCACGGCCGGCTGCACGCGCTGGTGTTCGAGTGCCTGGCCGAGCGCACCATCGCCCTGGCGCAGCTGCGCCGCAGCCGCGACCCGGCCGCGGGCTACGACCCGCTGCTGCAAGAGCGCCTGCGCGCCGTGCTGCCGGCCTGCCTGCGCCAGCGCACCACCATCGTCAGCAACATGGGCGCGGCCAACCCCCTGGCGGCCGGGGCCGCGGCGTTGGCGGTGGCCCGAGAACTGGGCCTGCCCCGGCTGACGGTGGCGGTGGTCACCGGCGACGACGTGCTGCCCTGGGTGCGCCGCCACAACCCGGTGCTGATGGACGCCCTGCCCGGCGGCCCGGCCTGCGCC
>JAGOBT010000328.1 GCA_017999135.1 Burkholderiaceae bacterium | reverse complement strand
AGCTATAGATGGGCGGAATCGCCCCCGTGGCATCCGCGACCACCGACCACCCCACCATGCCGATCCCGCTTCACCCTCGCCAAGCGCTGCGCATTGCCCGCGCGCTCCTGCCAATTGCCCTGGCGGCTGGCCCGGGTCACGCGGTGGCTGCGGGCGTGCAGGTCCAGACCCAGGGCGCTGGGGGCCAGCCGCTTGCCGATGTGGTGCTGCTTCTGGAGCCGCTCGGCGCCAAAGCCGCCGTCAAGCCGGCCAACGGGGTGGACATCGTCCAGGAGGGCCGGCGATTCGTGCCTGCTGTGACAGTCGCGCCGGTGGGCACCAAGGTGCAGTTCCCCAACCGCGACAGCGTGCGCCACCATGTGTATTCGTTCTCGCCGGCCAAGAAGTTCGAACTTCGGCTGTACGTGGGCAAGCCGGCGAACCCGGTTGAATTCGACCGCGCTGGGGTGGTGGTTCTCGGCTGCAACATCCACGATGCGATGGTGGGGTGGGTGATCGTCACTGACACGCCGTGGTACGCCAAGACCCCGGCCAGCGGCCAGGCCAGCCTGGCAGACGTGCCTGCCGGTGCCTATGTGCTGCGCGCCTGGCACCCGGACATGCCGGCCGGCTCCAGCGGCGTCGAGCAGCCCGTGACCGTCGGCGCCAGCACCCTGGCCCTGAGCGTGCAGCTCCCGGTGGGGAGCAAATGAAGCCCCGGCGGTTTGTCGACAGCCTGGCCGGCCGCATCGTCAGCGTCTTCGGGGGCTTGCTGCTGGTGGTCCAGCTGGCCGGCTTCTTTGCCATCCGCCAGAGCATCGACGGCAATGCCCGAGCACAACTCGCCAGCCAGCTCGAGGTGGGCGAGCGCCTGCTCGGCCGCCTGCTGGACCAGAACGCACAGTCGCTGACTCAAGCGGCCACGCTGCTGTCGGCCGACTACGGCTTCCGCGAGGCGGCGCTGTCCGACGACGCCGAGACCATCCGCTCCGCGCTGGACAACCACGGTGCCCGCATCGGCGCCAGCGTCTCGGCGCTGCTGGACACCCAGTGGCAACTGCGCGCCGCCAGCGGCGAAGGCGTGGATGCGCTGAAGCCGCTGCTGTTGGGGCTGAGCCAACCCATGTCTGCCAAGCCCGCCACGGCACAGCAGCTCGTGCTCGGTGGCGCCACCGCCTACCAGGTGGTGGTCGTGCCGCTGAAGGCGCCACTGACCATCGGTTGGGTGGTGATGGGCTTTGCCGTCGACCAGGCCTTGGCGCGCGATCTGAATGCGCTCTCGAGCCTGCACCTGGCCCTGCTGGCCCAGCCCGCAGGCGAGCCGGCCAAGGTGTCCGTATCGACCCTGCCCGAGTCAGCTTGGGCGCCTCTGGCCGCGCTGCCGCTCGGGATGTCGGAGTTCGAGGCTGGCGACGAGACGATGGAAAGCCGGGTCACCGTTCTGGCGCGTTCGCCGGCCGGCGAGATCCGCGCGATCCTGGTCCGATCGATCGACGAGGCGGTGGCGCCGTTCCGCCAACTGCAGGCCTTGCTGCTGGGCATCACGCTGCTGGGGGCAGCGATTTTTGCGGTGGGCAGCGTCATCACGGCGCGCCGCATCACGCAGCCACTGCGCACCCTGGTGCGCGCCAGCCGCCGGCTGGGCGAGGGCGATTTCGACACCCCGCTGGCTGCCATTGAGCGGCGAGACGAACTCGGCGAACTGGCCGGCGCCTTCGACACCATGCGCGAGACGACCCGGCGGCGTCTCTACCTGGACGATCTCACCGGCCTGCCCAACCGTGGCCAGTTTGCCCGCCGGCTGGCGCAGACGCTGGAGACGCGGCCCGTGGCCGTGCTGATGCTGGACCTGGACCGCATCAAGCAGGTCAACGACAAGCTCGGCTACCAGATGGGCAACCGCCTGCTGGTGCGCGTGGGCGAGCGCCTGCTGGCCCTCCCGGCCTGCGCCGGCGGCGTGGTTGCTCGGCTTTCAGGCGACGAATTTGCAGTGATGCTGCCCGACGTCAACGTCGCCGGTGCCGAGGCTGCGGCTGTCGCCGTGCTCGCGGCGCTGGAAGAGCCGGTGCGCCTGGACGACACCGTGGTCGACGTGGCCGCTGGCATCGGCATCGCGTGTGCGCCCGAACACGCGGCCACCGCCGAGTCGCTGCTCAGCCGGGCCGAGGTGGCCATGTATGAGGCCAAGCACCGTCGCGCCGGCTGCCTGGTCTACGACCCGGCCTTCGACTCCGGCAGCGCCGCCACCCTGACCCTGCTGGGCGAGTTGCGCCTGGCGCTGCAGCGCGGCGAACTGCGCCTGTTCCTTCAACCCAAGCTGCACCTGCTCGACGGCCATCTGGTGGGCGCCGAGGCGCTGGTGCGTTGGCAGCACCCGGTGCGGGGCCTCGTGCCGCCGTTGCAGTTCATCCCGTTCGCGGAAGAAACCGGCTTCATCCACGAGCTGAGCCTGTGGGTGGTGGAGGACGCCGCGCGCCTGCTGGCGCCCTGGCTGGCCGCCGGCCTGCTGCCCAGGTTGTCGGTGAACCTGTCGGTGCACGACCTGATGAAGGCCGATCTGGTCGAGCGCCTGACGAAACGGCTGCAACGCCACGGGGTACCGGCGCAGGCCCTGTGCCTGGAGATCACCGAGAGCGCGATCATGAACGACCCGGTGCGTGCGCTGCAGACGCTGCAAGCGCTCAAGGCCACCGGATTCAAGTTGTCAATCGACGACTTCGGTACCGGCTACAGCTCCTACGCGACCTTGAAGAACCTGCCGGTCGACGAGTTGAAGATTGATATGTCCTTCGTGCGCGCGATGGAGAAGGTGCCCAAGGACGCGATGATCGTGCGCTCCATCATCGAGGTGGCGCACAACCTGGCGTTGAGCGTGGTGGCCGAAGGCGTCGAGAACGAGGCCATCTGGCAGCAACTGGCACTGCTGGGCTGCGACGAGGCCCAGGGCTGGCACATCGGCAAGCCAATGCCAGCCGATCAGTTCGAGGCCTGGGCGCGGGCACGCCAGGCGGCCACCGCCCGCGAAGTCTTGACGGCCTGATCGGCCCTACGCCGGCACGATCGGCGCCACCGGCTCCGGCGCCAGCAGCGTACCGTCGCGCAAGCCGCGCAGCGTGCCCATCGCCAGGGCAAGAATCAC
Organism: Burkholderiaceae bacterium; assembly: GCA_017999135.1. GTDB lineage: Bacteria > Pseudomonadota > Gammaproteobacteria > Burkholderiales > Burkholderiaceae_C > Pseudaquabacterium. Next base: position 1,530 of record JAGOBT010000328.1, on the reverse strand, counting down.
GATCGACGCCAGGGCCAGCAGCACCGGCCCCAGCACCGCCATCGGCGTGCCTGGCTCGGCCAGCCGCAGCGTCAGCGCCGCGAAGGCGGCCAGCGGAAAGCTCAAGCCCCAGTGTGGCAGCGCGAATGGCAGCACGCGCAGGCGCTTCGCCGTGCTGCCGACCCAGGCCAGCGTGAACGCCGCCATGCCCCAGGCCAGCCATCCCAACGACACCGGCGCACCGAGTTGAAGGGCCGACAGGCCCACCACGGCCGGCGGGGCGATCAGGATGAAAAGGGTCGGCAGCAGCCGCTCGGGCAGCATGCCCTGGGTGGCGATGCGCACGGCCAGCAGCACCAGCACAACGGGCCAGAACATCAGGCCGACGCCGAACTGGGCGGTGGCCCACTGCGGGTGGCCCAGCGGTACCCCGGCCAGCGGCACCAGCACGTTGCCGACGATGGGAATCAGCAGGGCCGGGGTCACGCTGGCCCAGGGCAGGCCGCCGGTGCCCGGCCGCCACCAGCGTGACAGCACCCACACAGTGACGGCCAGCTGGCCCAGCGCGCCGACCCACCACAACAAGCCGGCAGCCGGCGACGGCCCGAGCAATGCCACCGCCACGGTGGCCAGCAGGATCACCGCAATCGGCAAGGCGGCCACGAAGGTGTGGCGCACCGGGTGGCGCCGGTCCTCTGCCCAGGCCTCCGGGTGGCGGTGCCCGCGCAGCAAGGTGGCCACCGCCAGCACCGCAAAGACACATGAGGCCAGCGCCCCCAGAACCAGCGCCACACCGCTGGCCATCTCGCCCATCAGCGGAGTGGCGCGGTGCCAGGCCAACGCCAGGCCGCACAGGCCCATGACGATGGCGTACCAGCCGGGGTAGAAGAAGGTGAGTTTGGGTCGCGTTTCGTTCATCGTCGGTTCAGCGCAGGATCGCGCCGCTGCTGTCGTGCACCCGCAGGGTGACGGGGATGGATCCGGCCACGCTCTGCGTCACGGTGCAGTAGGTGTCGAAGGTGGCGAGCACGCGCTCCAGATGTTCCAGCGATGCCGCCGGCACGCCCAGCGTGAGCGTGACATTCAGGCCCAGCACGCGCAGCCGGCCTTCGGCGTTGCGGCCGATCTCCGCCTGCACCTCGGTGTGGATGGGCTCGGGCTTCTGCTTGAACTTTCGCAAGGCGAACAACAGTGAGTCGCCGAGGCAGTTGCCCACCGAGGCGGCCAGCAGTTGCACCGGTGTCGGGCCTTGTCCCTGGCCGAGCGGCGCGGGTTCGTCGGCTTGCAGCGGCGGCAGGCCGCCACCGAAGTCGATGTCGAACTGGTAGTCCTGGCGCTGGGCCAGGCGGACGGTCTGGAAGGTGCTGTCGCTCATGGGTCTCAGGCCGGCAGGGGGATGGGGTTCTCGTTGGCGGGCCAGCCCAGCGCGGTGTAGGCGCGCACGAACGGGCCCTTGATCGCGCCCGCAGCCTTCAGCAGGGCGGCGGGTGGCCCTGATCGCAAGGCTTCGTCGAGCTGTTGCAGCGCAGCGCCCTCCTCGGCCAGCGCGGC
>JAGOBT010000327.1 GCA_017999135.1 Burkholderiaceae bacterium | reverse complement strand
GCCGCTGGGGTCAACATTGCCGCCATCAGCTATTACTTCGGCGACAAGGCCGGGCTGTACCGCGCCGTCTTCACCGAACCCCTGGGCAGCCCGGAACAGGACATCCCCCGCTACAACCAGCCCGACATGCCGCTGCGCGCGTCTCTCGAAGGCTTTTTTGCCAGCTTTCTGGAGCCGATGAAGCAAAGCGATCTGGTGCAGCACTGCATGCGGCTGCACTTTCGCGAGATGCTGGAGCCCACCGGCCTGTGGCAGAAGGAGCTGGAGCAGGGCATCAAGCCCGCCCATGCGGCGATCGTCGCGGTGCTGTGCCGGCATCTGGGCCTGACCGAGCCCGACCTCGAGGTGCACCGGCTGGCCTTTGGCATCAGCGGGCTGGCCCTGCAGTTGTTTGTGGGCCGCGAAGTGGTCGATGCCATCTGCCCCGAACTGGTGGCCACGCCGACTGCCATTGACACAGCAGCCAGCCGGCTGGCCGACTTCGCTGAAGCCATGGTGCTGGCAGAAATGGCGCGCCGCGCCAGCTCTCTCAGCCGCCCCCGATCTCCCCGGGCCAAAAGCCCCTCTCCTCCCACCCTCACCCAGGGACCGACCCATGCCACCTGAACCCCATCCTCCCCGACACCGCCACGCCTCAACGCTGGGCCTGGCCGTTGCCTTGCTGGTGCCGGCCTGTGCCGTCACCACGCCACCGGCAGCGGTGCCAGCACCACCGCCGCCCCAGTGGCAGGCGCCCCTGCCGCATGGTGGTCAACTGACCGACTTGACCCAATGGTGGAGCACACTGGGCGACCCGGCACTGACCGATTTCATGGCCGCCGCCCAGCAGGCCAGCCCGAGCCTGTCGGCCGCGCGCTCGCGCATCGGCCAAGCCCGGCTGAACCGCGTGGTCAGCCAGGCGGCCTTGGGCCCCACGCTGGATGCCACCGGCTCACTGAACCGGGGCAATACGGGCCTGCAGCCTCTGGCCACCACCGCCCAGGCCGGTTTGGGTGCCTCCTGGGAAGTCGACCTGTTCGGTAGCCACCGGCTGGCCGCCAATGCGGCCGAGGCCCGGCTCGAAGGAGCCCAGGCCCAATGGCACGATGCCCGCGTGGCTGTGGCCGCCGAGGTGGCCTCGCTGGTGCTCAACCATCGCAGCTGCGAAAAGCTGCTGGCCGTCGCACGCTCCGATGCGGCATCGCGCAGCCAGACCGCCGCGCTGACCGAACAGACTGCCCGCGCAGGCCTGGCCGCACCCGCGACCGCTGCCATGGCCCGCGCGAGCGCCGCCGAAGGCCAGGCCCGGGTCACGCAGCAGCAGGGGCTGTGCGACCTGGACATCAAGGCGCTGGTGGCACTGACTGCCCTTGCAGAGCCGGTTGTCAGGCAAAAAATGGCCCCAGCCCTCGCCAATGCTGCGCAACTCGCTATTGTTTCGATAGCAAATCTGCCGGCCAATGTGGTGGCACAGCGCCCGGATGTGTTCGGGGCAGAGCGTGAGGTGCTGGCCGCAGCGGCCGATGTCGGCACGGCCCAGGCGCTGGGCCTGCCACGGCTGGCCCTGTCCGGCAACATCGGGCTGGCCACCAACCGCAGTGGCGGCATGACCACCGACGGCAGCACCTGGTCCCTCGGGCCGCTGAGCCTGCGCCTGCCGCTGTTCGACGGTGGCACCAGCGCGGCCCAGGTGGATGCCGCCCGCGCCCGCTACGACGACGCCGTGGTGCAGTACACCGCCCGCGTGCGCCAGGCGGTCCGCGAGGTGGAGGAAAGTCTTGTCCAGCTGCAAAGCACCGGCGCCCGCATGCAGGATGCCGAAGTCGCGGCACAGGGCTACCGGGCCGCCTTCGTGGCGACCGAAGCGCGCTACAAGGCCGGCCTGGCCAGCCTGGTCGAGCTGGAAGACACCCGCCGCACCGCCCTGGCCGCCGAAACCGCCCTGCTGGGTCTGCAGCGCGAACGCGTTGGCGCCTGGGTGGCGCTGTACCGCGCTGCCGGCGGCGGCTGGCAAGCCTCCATGAACTCCGTGCCGGCACCCACCGTGGCCGGCGCCCGTCCCTGATCTCTGGAATCGCACCATGAACGCATCCAACAACCGTCCAGTGGCCGTTGCCATTGCCACGCTGACCCTGCTCACGGCCGCCGGCCTGGGCCTGACCCTGCCATCGCGCGCCGCCGACGACACGAAGAAGTCCGCGCCCAAGCCGGCCCTGACGGTCACCACCGTACAACCCCAGACCGGCCAGCTGTCGGTGCGCCTTGCGGCCAACGGCAGCATTGCCGCCTGGCAGGAAGCCATCATCGGCTCTGAGGCCAATGGCCTGCGCCTGACCGAGGTGCGGGTCAACGTGGGTGACGCCGTGCGCAAAGGCGACGTGCTGGCGGTGATGGGATCGGACGCCATCCGTGCCGAAATCGCCCAGGTGAAAGCCAGCCTGGCCGAAGCCCAGGCCACAGCGGCCGAGGCCGCCAGCAACGCCGAGCGGGCCCGCACCCTGCAAACCAGCGGCGCCCTGAGCGCATCCCAGATCAACCAGTACCTGACCGCAGAGCAGACGGCGCGCGCCCGGGTCGAGTCGGCCCAGGCCCTGCTGCAAATGCAGCAGGTGCGGCTGGCCCAGACCCAGGTGCTGGCACCCGACAACGGCGTCATCACGAACCGGCTGGCCACGGTTGGATCGGTGGTGGGCGCAGGCACTGAACTGTTCCGCATGATCCGCCAGGGCCGACTGGAGTGGCGCGCCGAGGTCACCTCGGCCGAACTCGGGCGAATTGCGCGCGGCACGCCGGTGCAGATCACGTCAGCCAGCGGCGCCAAAACCACCGGCCGGGTGCGCATGGTCGCCCCGTCGGTGGACCCGCAGACCCGCAACGGACTGGTCTATGTGGACCTGGCGGCGGTAGCGGGCGCCAACACCGCAGCGATCCTGCCGGGCATGTTTGCCCGGGGCGAATTCGAGCTGGGTGCCACCGGCGCGCTGACCGTGCCGCAGTCGGCGGTGGTGGTGCGCGACGGCTTCAGCTATGTCTACCGGCTGGGCGCAGACCAGCGGGTGGCACAGCTCAAGGTGCAGACGGGCCGCATCGCCGGGGACCGCATCGAGATCACCAGCGGGCTGACAGCCGACGCGCGGCTGGTGGCCAGCGGCGCTGGCTTCCTGAACGACGGCGACCTGGTCCGCCTGGCTCCAGAGCCCGGCAAGGCTCCAGCCCCCGCCAATGCTGCGCAAGGCGCTACCAAATAAAGAGCAGCTGCCATGATCAACGTCTCATCCTGGTCGATCCGGAACCCGATTCCGGCGGTCATGCTCTTTGTGCTGCTGAGCTTCGCGGGCCTGCTTTCATTCCAGGCCATGAAGATCCAGAACTTTCCCGACATCGACCTGCCCACGGTCACGGTCACCGCGTCGCTGCCCGGCGCTGCGCCCGGACAGCTTGAAAACGATGTGGCGCGCAAGCTCGAGAATGCGGTCGCCACCCTTCAGGGGCTGAAGCACATCTACACCAAGGTGCAGGACGGTGTGGTCACCATGACCGCCGAGTTCCGCCTGGAAAAGCCGGTTCAGGAAGCGGTGGACGATGTGCGCTCGGCCATCCAGCGGGTGCGCGCCGACCTGCCCTCGGACCTGCGCGACCCGATCGTGCAGAAGATGGATCTGGCGGGCACACCGGTGCTGGCGTACACCATCCGCTCGGTGCCGCAGGGCAGCGCGACCACGGCCCGCATGGACGACGAAGCCCTGAGCTGGTTTGTGGACAACGAGGTCTCGCGCAAGCTGCTGGCGGTCAAGGGCGTCGGCGCGGTCAACCGTGTGGGCGGCGTGAGCCGGGAAATCCGGGTGGCACTGGACCCGGCCCGGCTGCAGGCCCTGGGTGCCACCGCCGCCGACATCTCGCGCCAGCTCAAGGCGGTGCAGATCGAAAGTGCCGGCGGTCGCGCCGACCTGGGTGTGAGCGAGCAACCGGTGCGCACGCTGGGCACGGTCAAAACGGCGCAGGAGATCGGTCGCATCGAGCTGGCCCTGGCCGATGGCCGGCGCATCCGCCTGGACCAGGTGGCCACCGTGACCGACACCGTGGCCGAACGCCGCTCTGCCGCCCTGCTCAACGGCAAGCCGGTCGTGGGTTTCGAGGTGGCACGCAGCCGGGGTGAAAGTGAAGTGACCGTGGGTGCCGCGGTGCGCCGTGCGCTGGAAGATCTCAAAGCCCAGCACCCGGACATCGAGCTGACCCAGGCCTTTGACTTTGTGACACCGGTGGAAGAGGAATACCAGGGCTCGCTGCACCTGCTGTACGAGGGCGCCATCCTCGCGGTACTGGTGGTCTGGCTGTTTCTGCGCGACTGGCGGGCCACGTTTGTGTCGGCGGTGGCACTGCCCATGTCGGTGATTCCGGCCTTTGTGGGCATGTACCTGCTCGGCTTCTCGATCAATGTGGTCACGCTGCTGGCCTTGTCGCTGGTGATCGGCATCCTGGTGGACGACGCCATCGTCGAGGTGGAGAACATCGTGCGCCACCTGCGCATGGGCAAGACGCCCTACCAGGCGTCCATGGAGGCGGCCGACGAGATCGGGCTGGCGGTGATTGCCACCACCTTCACCCTGATCGCGGTGTTCCTCCCCACGGCCTTCATGAGCGGCGTGGCCGGCAAGTTCTTCAAGCAGTTCGGCTGGAC
>JAGOBT010000326.1 GCA_017999135.1 Burkholderiaceae bacterium | reverse complement strand
GTCTGGTTGCTGTGCCTCGCGCAGGTAGGTGCGCCAGCCACCGATGCGGTTCACCGTCTCGTTGGCCTGCTTCCAGCCCAGGCGCTGGTCGTCGCCCAGCGGGCGGTAGCTGGCCAGCGACGAGGTGCGCACGGTCGCTGGCACGCGGGCCTGCGGATCCAGCGGATCGGGCGGCCCGGTGCGGGCGGCCGTGCCCTGGGCCTGGGCCAGCGTTGCTGCAGTCAGCAGCACGATGGCGGCGATGCCACGGCAGCCGGCAGGTGAAATTGGGGACAGGGACATGGAACCCTCGCCAGAGATGTGTCGACGGTCCTGCGGCCATGGCGCGCAGGCACGGAAGAGAGGATCTGGCGCGATCCGCCGCTGAGGTGAACGGGGCGGGCAGATGGGCCGCTGTGGGGCCAATCCGATGCATCGATGCGCGGGACCCGATGGCACCCGCGTCACCCCCAGGCGTTGCGCCAGGTCAGGCGAGGGCGGCTCGAGGGGGACGGTCCAGACCGTCGGGCTGGTGCGACGCCACCGGCGCGGCCGTGGCCGTCGGCACCTGCTGCGACGGGCCCGATGCAGCCGGCAGCACCAGGCGGCCCGGCAGGGCCAGCGCGACGCAGCAGGCCGCGCAGGCGCTGCAGCTGAACTTGCCGTGGTGCGGCGGCGGGTCCGATGGGCCGTCGGCACCGGCGCAAGGCGCGTCCGCAGCCACCTCGATCGTCGGCGCGGCTTGGTCCATCGCGTCCGCATCGTGCCCGTGGTGATGGGCATGGGCCGCATGGCTGCCGCCGACAGCCGCTGCCGCAGGCCCCGGGCCCTGCAGCACCCCTGCATGCCCAGGTGCGCAGAACAGCATGGCCGATGCCGCCATGCCTTGCAGGGGCATGGCCAGTGCCATGACCCAGACGAGGATGGTGCGCAGCACGCGGAACATGGGCAAAGTGTAGCGATGCCGGCCGGGCCTTGGCACCGCAGGGATCTGAGCCGTCAGCCCGCGTCGGCCCGGTAGAACGGCACGTCACCCAGGATGGTGGCGCGGTGCATCACCCGCCGGGCGGGCAGGTAGTCGGCGGTGGCGTAGTGCTGGGTCAGGCGGTTGTCCCAGAAGGCCACGTCGCCCAGCTTCCAGCGCCAGCGCACGGTGAACTCAGGCTTGGCCAGGTGGGCGAACAGCTGGCGCAGCACCGCATCGCTTTCGGTGGCGCCCAGTTCGACGATGCGGGTGGTGAAGCCCTCGCTGACGAACAGGCCCTGCTGTCCACTGACCGGGTGGGTGCGGATGACCGGGTGCAGGCGCGGCGGATGGTCGTGGCGGGCCTTCTCCCAGCGCACCTTCTCTTCCGGCGTGCGGGCGAAGCGGTGGGCCGGAAAGCTCTTCAGGAAGTCATGCTCGGCCGTCAGCCCAGCCAGCATGCGGCGGTAGGGCGCCGACAGCGCCGCATAGGCGGCCACGCCGCTGGCCCACAACGTGTCGCCGCCGCTGGGCGGCAGCAACTGGGCCGACAGGATGGCGCCCATCGCCGGCGCCGCCAGGAAGGTGACGTCGGTGTGCCAGTTGTCGTTGTCCGGCGGGTTGTTGTCGCTGGTGTCGAGCACGATGATTTCAGGCACGCCGGGCGCCTGCGGGTACACCGGGTGGATGTGCAGGTCGCCGAAGCGCGCCGCCAGCGCCCGCTGCTGCAGCGGGCTCATCGACTGGCCTTCGAAGAACAGCACATGGTGCTGCAGCAAGGCGGCCAGCAGGGCGTCGCGCTGGGCGTCGTCGACGCCGTCGGACAACTGCAGGCCGCTGACCAGGGCGCCGATGGCCGGGCCCAGGGGTTGGACGGTCAAGGTGGGATTGCGCATGCTGTGCTTCCAGGTGGGGCGGTGGCTGGCCTGGGGCCGTCTGCCGTGGTGGTGGTTGCGGGAAGGCTCAGGTGGTGGGTGAAGAAACTGCTCAGGCACCGGTGCAGCCGCGGCAGTGTGGCCTGCCGGTCGAAGCCCGGTGGGTCGCCCAGCAACTGCGCGCCCAGGCTGCCCGGCCCCAGCGGCGGCAATGGTGACAGCATCGCGCCGTGGCTGCCGTTGGCCAGGTGCATCAGCACCTGGCAGCGTGGCGCACAGGCTTGCAGCACGGCCTGGGCATGGAAGCGCGGAACCTGGTTCACGTCCAGCGCAGCAGTCACCAGGCCCAGCGGGACGGCGGGCGCGGCCAGCGACGCCGGGTCGAAATCGGCCGCGAATGGCACCATCGCCACCACGGCCCGCACGCGGTGGTCGGTGTGCCGCTGCAGCTGCTCGTCGTTGAAGCGCCAGGCGATCACGCGCCTGGCCAGCCACAGCTTGGGTGCATCCAGCCAGGAGCCATCCAGCCGCGTGATGAAGCCGACGCATGACGAAAAGTCGTCGGCCATGTGCTGCAGGCAATGGTCCCGGAAGCGGCTGGCCGACCAGGCGCCGCCGGCCATCGACAAGGCCGTGTGGCCACCTGCCGAGCCGCCGAACACGCCCACGGCGTCCAGCTGCAGCACGGGCGCCAGCCGCGGGTCGCCCGCCACCCGGTCGATGGCCTGGCTCACCTCCCGCGGGCGCCTGGCCCAGCTGTCAGGCCCCGGGCTGGACGGATCGTCGATGTTGTCGCCCTGGTGCTGGGGCACGGCCACCACATGACCGGCCGCGACCAGGCTGCGGGCCAGATCGGCATGCACCCACGGCGAGCCGCCAGACCCATGGGAGATGACCACCAGGCGCCGCTGGCCGGCGGCGGGCACCGCGTTGGCCGCCCAGGCCAGGTCGAACGGCCCTTGCCGGTGGACCGACTCGGTGGCCAGCGTCGGGTAGAACACCGTGGTCTGTCCACCGTCGGGCTGCGGCAGTTGGGCCATGCCCAGGTTCCACGGCTGCGCGCCAACCTGGCACGCGCCGGCTGCCGCGACCATGCCCGCCAGCCACGGCCAGCGCCGCGCCTTGCGCACCAAGCCAGACCAGCCCGCGTGTCGTTTCATGCTGGTGGAGTGTCCACGGCGCAGGCTGCCAGACCCAGCGCCAGCGTTTCCACCGGCAGCCTGCCGGCCAGGCCGATGGCCACCAGCGCGGCGCCGCCGGCCGGCGGCGTGGCCAGCCGGCGCACGCTGGCATGGCGGCCGGCCCATTGCAGGCTGAGCCAGCGGCCGCCCGCCTGCGGCGGGCCCGCGCCATCGGCCAGCGGCAGCCAGCCCTTCAGGCGCAGCACCTCGGCCGGCAGGGCCCGCAGCCAGGCGCGCAGCCGGGCCTCGTCGAACAGGCCGGCGGGCTGCTGCTGCCAGGCCTGGAATTGGGCGCCATGGTCTGCCGCACGGGTGCCCAGGCTGCCGCCGTGCGGCTGGTACAGCGTATCGTGCAGCAGCGCCAGCGGCAGGTCGGCATGGTGTGTCTCCAGCAGCGGCGCCGGCGGCTGGCCACGCTGCGCGGCGTCGGCCTGCACCCAGGCGCGGGCGGCATCCAGGTCGTCGGCGCTGGCGCGGTCGGCATGGTTCAGCACCACCAGGTCGGCATGGGCCAGCGGGCGGGTCAGGGTGTCGGTCAGCAGCGGGTCGGCCAGGTGGCTGGCCAGCGCGGCAGCATCCACCAGCAGCAGCACTGCCTGCAGCCGCAGCCGCGGCTCTGCCAGCGCGTGTTGGGCGATGCGCCAGGGGTCGGACACGCCGCTGGCCTCGACCACCACCGCACCAAACGGCGGGCTGGCCTGCGGCAGGGCCTGCAGCGCGGCCGACAGGTCGTCGCCGATGGCGCAGCAGACGCAGCCGTTGCTCAGCGCGATGGCGTCGCTGCCGGCCTGCTGCACCAGTGCCGCATCGATATGGATGGCGCCGAAGTCGTTGACCAGCACGGCAATCCGGGGTGCCTGCGGCTGCTGCGCAGCCTGCGCCAGCCAGCGGTTGAGCAGCGTGGTCTTGCCAGCGCCCAGGAAGCCGCCGAGGACGGTGAAGGGGATGCGGTGCACGGCCGCCGGCAACCGGTCAGCTGCCTGCGGGGTGCACCCGCCCCGACAACACCGTGCCCCACACCCGCACGTCCTTCAGCGCCATCGGGTCGATGGCCAGCGGGTCGTCATGCAGCACCGCGAAGTCGGCACGCTTGCCCACCTCGATGCTGCCGATCTCGTGGTCCAGCCCCAGCGTCCAGGCCGGGCCCAGGGTGATGGCGTGCAGCGCCTCGTCCAGCCGCAGCCGCTGGCTGGGCCCCAGCACCCGGCCGCCGGGCGTGACGCGGTTGGCCGCACACCAGGCGGTGAACAGCGGCGCCAGCGGCGTCACCGGCGCGTCGCTGTGGATGGCCAGGTGCACGCCGGCGTCCAGCGCGGCGCGGCAGTCGTCCAGCCGGTGGGCGCGGTCGGGGCCCATGGTCATGTCGTGGTGCTGGTCGCCCCAGTACCACAGGTGGTTGGCAAACAGGTTGGCACACAGGCCCAGCTGCGCCATGCGGTCGAACATCGGCCGGTCGATCATCTGGCCGTGCTGCAGCGTGTGGCGGTGGCCGGGGCGTGGCGCGCGCGCCAGCACCCGTTGCACCGCGTCGATGGCAGCCAGGCTGGCCTCGTCGCCATTGGTGTGGGTATGGATGGTCAGGCCGGCGCGGTGGTAGACCTCGAAGTCGGCCTCGTACTGGCTGGGCGCGGTCACCCAGATGCCGTTGGGCGCGCCGTTCACATAGCC
>JAGOBT010000325.1 GCA_017999135.1 Burkholderiaceae bacterium | reverse complement strand
CTGCTGCTGGCGCTGGCCTTCCCGCTGGGCTATGGCGGCTGGCGCCTGTTGCTGGAGCGACGGGTCAACCTGATGGCGGGCCTCGGCGTGGTCAGCACCTTGCTGACCGGCGGCATCGGCCTGCTGGCGCTGGACGCGCAATGGCTGGCCGTCAAGGAGGCCGCCATCCCCGGCGTCATCGGCGTGGCGGTGCTGGTGTCGGCACGCACCCGCCACCCGCTGGTGCGCCTGCTGGTCTTCAACCGCACGCTGTTCGATGTGGACCGGGTGCAGCAGGCGCTGCGCAGCCGCGGCACCGAGGCCGCCTTCGAGCGACGCCTGCACATCGGCACCTTGCTGCTGGCCGGCACGTTCCTGTTCTCGGCGGTTGCCAATTACCTGCTTGCCCGCTGGGTGGTGACCAGCCCCGCCGGCACCGAGGCCTTCAACGCCGAGCTGGCCCGCATGACGTTGCTGAGCTACCCGGTGATCGCGATCCCGTCGATGGTCATGATGATGGCGGTGCTGTACTTCCTGTCGCGCAGCGCCAACCAGCTCACCGGGCTGACGCTGGAGCAGATGCTGCACGCGTCGTCAGACAAGGCCTGAGCGGGTGGCGCCGGGACAGGCCGCCATGCCGACTGGGCGGCTGGCGTTCATCGACCAACTGCGCACCGTGCTGACGGTGCTGGTGATCGCCCACCACACCGCCATCACCTACGGCGGCAGCGGCGGCTGGTTCTACCGCGAGGTGACCGACGGCGGCGCACCGTTCAGCCTGCTGCTGACGCTGTTCTGCAGCGTCAACCAGGCCTTCTTCATGGGCATGTTCTTCTTGCTGGCGGGCTACTTCACACCGCCCGCGCTGGCGGCCAAGGGGCTGCGCCGGTTTGTGGCCGACCGCCTGCTGCGGCTGGGCCTGCCCCTGCTGGTGTTCGGCTTCGTGCTGGGGCCGCTGACGGTGGCGCTGGCCGGCACGCAGCAGGGCCGCGCCTTCTGGCCACGCTGGTGGCAGCTGGTGTCGGAGGGACGCTTCGTCATCGGCCCGCTGTGGTTTGCCTGGGCGCTGCTGCTGTTCACCGCCGCCTGGCTGGCCTGGCGTGCCTGGCACCCGGCCCCACCACCGCCGGCAACACCACTGCCGGCAACAGCCGCCCCGGTGCCCGGCGACCGCGCCTGGCTGCTGGCCGCGCTCGGGGTGGGCGCAGCGGCGCTGGCCATCCGGCAGGTGGTGCCGGTGGGTGAGAACCGCTGGGGCTTGCAACTGGGTTACTTCGCGTCGTACATCTTCCTGTTCGTGCTGGGCACCGTGGCCTGGCGCCACCGCTGGCTGGAGCGGGTGCACCGGGCCCAGGCCCGCCGCTGGGGCCGGGTGGCGCTGTACACCGTGCCGCTGCTGGTGGCCACCGCCGCGGCCACCGGCGCCATGGCGGGCAAGCCGGTCGACTTCAACGGCGGGCTGGGCGTGGCGGCGGTGGTCTATGCCTTCTGGGAGCCGTTCGTCGCCTGGGGCGTGATCGCCCGGCTGGTGGTGGGCTTCCGCGACCGGCCCGGCCCGCCCAGCCCACGCTGGGCGGGGTGGAACGCGAATGCCTACGGCGCCTTCATCCTGCATGCACCGGTGATCACCGGCCTGGCGGTGGCGCTGGCCGGCTGGGGTGCGCCACCGGCGCTGAAGTTCGCGCTGGTGCTGGCGGCGGGCACGGCGCTGTCGTTCACCCTGGCCGGCTGGCTGAAACGCCTGCCTGGCGCCGGCCGCGTGCTGTGATCCACGGCTAAGCTCCCGGGCTGGCCACCGTCTGCAGCCCCATGACCACCACCCCCGCCTTCGAAGTCCTGCCCCGCGATCTGTCGGCCTACCGCGCCGGCAACACCGGCGTGCCCTATGTGCACCGCTTTCACAGCGGCCAGCCCGGCCCGCACGTGCTGGTGAATGCGCTGACCCACGGCAACGAGTTCTGCGGCATGGTGGCCGCCTGCCACCTGCTGGACGCCGGCGTGCGCCCGCTGCGGGGCACGCTGACCATCAGCTTCGCCAACGTGGCGGCCTACGAGAGCTTCGACACCAGCAAGCCGTTCGACAGCCGGCAGCTGGTGCACAACCTCAACCGCATCTGGAGCGACGCCTGGCTCGGCGGCGCCGAGCACAGCCCCGAGCTGGCCCGCGCACGCGAACTGCGCCCGGTGGTGGCGGCGGCCGACCACATCCTCGACATCCACAGCACCAGCCAGCCGGTGCAGCCGTTCTGGGTGTACCCCGACCGGCCGCGCAATGCCGCGGCGGCGCTGGCCATCGGCGAGCCGGCCGTGCACCTGGTGATGCCGCAGGGCCTGGGCAGCGGCACGCCGCTGATCCAGCACGGCCGCCACGGCACGGCCGACTTTGACGGCGTGGGCCTGGTGGCCGAATGCGGCCAGCACTTCCAGCAGGCCAGCGCCGACCGCGCCATCCGGGTGGCGCGCCGGTTCCTGGCCCACTTCGGCCTGATCGCGCCCGAACCGTGGCCGCTGGCCGAACCCGCCCAGCGCTACCAGCTGCTGCAGACGGTGGTGATCCAGACGCCCGCGTTCCGCTTCACCCGCCCGCTGATCGGCTTCGAGACCTGCGGCCCGGGCGAGCTGATCGCCACCGACGGGCCCACGCAGATCCACGCCCCGGCCGACGGCTGCACGGTGCTGATGCCGGCGCGCACCGCCATCGTCGGGCGCGAAGGGGTGTACCTGGCGCGGGCGCTGCCGGCCTGAAGCCCATTGCGACGCCCCGGCCCGCTTCGGCCGGCCGGGTGCGACACTGCGCCACCTCGACACGCCACCGGCCACTGACCCGTCATTCCATGGAAAAACTTCTGTCCAGCGTGGGCTCGCTGCTGTATGGCATGCGCTTCACCATGCTCTTCTTCTATGTCGGGCTGGTCACCATCATCATCGGCATCCTCGGCAAGTTCGTGGTCGAGACCTGGAAGCTGATGCACACCCTGATGCTGGGCGACATGGCCAAGATCGACCTGATCATCAAGGTGCTGGAACTGGTGGACATGACCATGGTCGCCCAGCTGGTGTGGGTGGTGGCGCTGGCCGGCGTGTCGCTGTTCGTCACCACCGGGCACTTCGACGCCAAGGCCATGAAGAAGCCCGACTGGCTGGACCATGTGAACACCTACAACCTGAAGCTGAAGCTGGCCTTCGCCATCATCTCGATCTCGGGCGTGCATGCGCTCAAGACCTACCTCAGCGGCGACCTGTCGCTGGAGAACATCCAGATCGTGGCCGTGGTGGCGGTGATCCACTTCACCTTCGTGCTGTCAGCCATCGGCATCTCGTTCGCCGAGCGGCTGACGCGCGATCAGCACTGATCCGACACCAGCGACCTTACTCCGGCTCGACGCCGGCGGCCTTCAGCGTGGCGCGGTAGCTCTCGAGCTGCTCCTTCATGAAGGCGCCCAGCCTGGCGGGGGTGGACCCGGTCAGCGCAAAGGCCTGGCGCTCGACCACGGTGGCCACCTCGGGCTTGGACATCGCGGAGTTGAATTCCCGGTTGAGGCGGTCGACCACGTCGGCCGGCATGCGCGCCGGCCCCACCACCGCCGCCCATGAGGTGATGCTGAACTGCGGCAAACCGGCCTCGGCCATGGTGGGCACGGCTGGCAGCGCGGCGCTGCGCGCCGGCAGGGTGACGGCCAGCGCGCGCAGCTTGCCTTCACGGATGTGCGGCACCGATGTGCCGGCCGACACCACCATCAGTTGCACCCGGCCGGCCAGCAGGTCGGTCAGGGCCTGCGGCTCGCCCTTGTAGGGCACATGCGTCATGCGGGTGCCCGACAGCGCCACGAACTGCGCCATCGCCACCAGGCCGGTGGTGTTGCCGGTGGCGTAGTTCAGCGCGCCCTGGTTGGCCTTGGCATGGGCGATGAATTCGCCCAGCGTGTTGACCGGCACCGACGGATGCACCACGAAGAAGAAGGTGTAGCGGCCGATGTCGATGATGGGCGTGAAGTCGGTCAGCGGGTCGTAGGGTGGGGTCTTCTTCATGGCCGGAGCCACGGCCAGTGGGCTGTTGGTGCCGAACAGCAGCGTGTGCCCGTCGGCGGGGGCGCGCATCACGTCCTGCCCGGCCAGGGCGCCGTCGGCACCGGCCTTGTTGTCGACCAGCACCGGCTGGCCCAGCGCCGGGGCCAGCACCTGGGCGAAGGCCCGGGCCACGGTGTCGGTGGCCGATCCCGGCGGAAACGGCACCACCAGCCGCACCGGCTTGGACGGAAACGGCTGGGCAGCGGCCGGCAGCACGCACAGGCCGGCCGAGACGCCGGCCAGGCCGACCAGACACAGACGGCGCAGAGATTGGAAACGCATGGGCATCGCTTTCAGCAGAGGTTGGAGGTGGTGCACCATCTTGGCGCCACCGCCCGGCGGTGCACAGAGTCGATACCCTGACACCGCGGCGCTGGTCTTCGGCGGCCAGTGGCTAACCAGTGCGCAGCCGGAAGCGCTGCAGCTTGCCCGTCTCGGTGCGCGGCAGGCTGTCGACGAAGACCACGGCGCGCGGGTACTTGTACGGCGCGATGCTGCCTTTCACGAAGTCCTGCAGCGCTTGCACGCAGGCGGCATCACCCGCCACGCCGGGCTTCAGCACCACCCAGGCCTTGACGATCTGGCCGCGCTCGTCGTCGGGCACACCGGCCACGCCGCATTCGG
>JAGOBT010000324.1 GCA_017999135.1 Burkholderiaceae bacterium | reverse complement strand
CGCGGGCCGCCAGCGCGGCCAGCACGGCATCATCGAAATGCAGCGACGCCGTGGGGGCGGCCACTGCGCCGGGCTTGTCGGCAAACACCGTCTGGTAGCGCGCCACGTCGTCGGCGCCGTCGGCATGCGTGATGTAGGGCGGCAGCGGCACATGGCCGTGCGACTCCAGCAGCGCGAAGGGGTCGCCCGGAAAGCGCAGGTGGAACAGGCCGCCGTCGGGCCCGCCGCGGCCCAGCACCTCGGCGTCGAAGGCGCCGCCGGCAAAGCGCACCGTGCTGCCGGGGCGCGGGCTCTTGCTGGCGCGCAGGTGGGCCATCACCTCGTGGGTGCCCGGCAGCACGCGCTCGACCAGGGCTTCGACCGCGCCGCCGGTGGGCTTTTCGCCGAACAGCCGCGCCTTGATGACCCGCGTATCGTTGAACACCAGCAGGTCACCCGGCGCCAGCAGGGCGGGCAGGTCGGTGAAATGCAGGTCCGCGGGCATGGGGCCGGTGCCGTCGAGCAGGCGCGATGCGCTGCGCTGCGGCGCCGGGTGCTGGGCGATCAGCCCGGGCGGCAGGTCGAAGTCGAAATCATCGACCGTGTAGGGAGGGTGGGTGTCGGGCATGGCATCCAGGCTGTACCGGCCTGATGACTCGAACAGGCGCGGATTGTTCCACGCACACCGGCCGCCGCCGGCCTACAGGCTGAAGATCTTGCCGGGGTTGAGGATGTTCTTCGGGTCGAGCGCACGCTTGAGCAGCCGCATCATGTCGACCGTGGCCGCGCCCGCCTCGTCGACCAGGAAGCCCTGCTTGTGCAGGCCGATGCCATGCTCGCCGGTGCAGGTGCCTTCCAGGCTGAGCGCGTGGTGCACCAGCTGGTGGTTCAGGCGCTCGGCGGTGTCGCGCTGGGCCGGCTGGGCGGGGTCGATCATGTAGGCGATGTGGAAATTGCCGTCGCCCACATGGCCCACGATGTAGTACGGCAGGCCGGCCTCGTCAGCCTCGGTCACCGCCTTGTCGATGCAACTGGCCAGACGGCTGATCGGCACGCAGGTGTCGGTGGTGACGGTGCGGCAGCCGGGGTTGGACGACATGCCGGCGAAGTAGGCGCGGTGGCGCGCCGCCCACAGCTTGCTGCGTTCTTCAGGCGTGGTGGCCCACTGGAAGTCTTCACCGCCGTGGTCGCGCGCCACCTCCTGCACCGTCTGCGCCTGCTCGGCCACGCCGGCGGCACTGCCATGGAATTCCATCAGCAACATCGGCTCAGGGCGCAGGCTGAGCTTGTCGTGGTTGTTGACGCAGCGCACCGCATTGGCGTCCAGCAATTCGCAGCGGGCGATGGGCACGCCCAGCTGGATGATGGCGATGGTGGTCTTGACCGCCGCGTCGATGGTGGGGAAGTGGCAGATGGCGGCCGACACCGATTCAGGCTGCGGGTACAGCTTGACGGTGACCTCGGTGATGATGCCCAGCGTGCCTTCACTGCCCACCATCAGGCGCGTCAGGTCATAGCCGGCGCTGCTCTTCTTGGCGCGGGTGCCGGTGCGGATGACTTCGCCGCTGGCCGTCACCACCTCCAGCGCCAGCACGTTCTCGCGCATGGTGCCGTAGCGCACGGCGTTGGTGCCGCTGGCGCGGGTGGCGGCCATGCCGCCGATGGACGCATCGGCGCCAGGGTCGATCGGGAAGAACAGGCCGGTGTGGCGGATGGCGTTGTTCAGCTGGTTGCGGGTGACGCCGGGCTGCACGGTGACGGTGAGGTCTTCGTCGTTGATGCGCAGCACCTGGTTCATGCGCGATACGTCGATGCTGATGCCGCCCTGCACCGCCAGCAGGTGGCCTTCCAGCGACGAACCTGTGCCGTAGGCGATGACCGGCACGGCGTACTCGGCAGCCAGCGCCACCGCGGCGGCCACGTCGGCGGTGCTCTCGGCGAACACCACCGCTTCGGGCGGCGGCACCTCGAACGGCGACTCATCGCGGCCGTGCTGATCACGCACCGCCTGGGCGGTGCTGCAACGCTCACCAAAGCGGGCCTTCAGGGCATCCAGCATGGCGGCGGGCACCGGGCGGGGTTGCAGCATCTTGGCAATGTCGACGGGGGCATTCATGGCGGGGGCTCCAGGCATTGACTTGTGGGGGTGCCGGCTGGCCTGACCTTGGCCATACTGGAATTGATCCATTTTGCCGGTTCATCCTGCGTTCAGCATGGAGTGACCCCTTGACCAACCACCTGCCCACGCCATGCACCTGCCCACCTCCCCTCTGCAACGCCTGCTGGCCATCACCGCCAGCGTGCTGGCCTGCGCCACGCCCGCACAGGCGCTGGTCGCGCCACCGCTGATCGATGTCATCAGCTACAGCGGCACGGATGGCGCGTCCAACGCCTGGGGCTACAACGATGGCCGCTACAGCGGCCAACGGGTCGACGGCTGGCTCAGCGGCGGCGAGGGCGATCTGACCGACGGCAACAAGAACGTGAAGGTCGGCTACGGGTACGAGCGCTGGAGCCCCTACGTGATGTGGGACGGCACCTCACCGGTCCTCACCTTCGACCTGGGCGCACGGCATGACGTGGCGTCTGTGCGGGGCTACTTCAACTACAGCCCGACCCCAGCTGTCTACATCCCGCTGTCGGCGCAGATCCGCTTCTCGGACGACGGCCTGAACTTCGGCACCGCCCAGCAGCGCCAGTTCAGCACCGCTGAGCGCAGCCCCGGCGGCAACGACAGCACGCCCAGCTATGCGCTGCTGACCAGCGCCGGCCAGGGCCGCTATGTCGAACTGAAACTGACCACGCCCGGGCGCTGGATCGCGCTGTCGGAAGTCGAATTCAGCGGCATGCCCAGCAGCGTGCCCGAGCCCGGCAGCTGGGCGCTGATGGCCGCCGGTGTGGCCGCCCTGGGCGCACGGCTGCGCCGCCATCCAGCGGCCTGAAGCCCGCGCTCGCGCAGGGGCGCGGGCACCCGGCGGGCGCCGTTCGGGCAAGATGGCGGGCTTTGCCAGCCCCTGAAAGCACCGCCATGGCCAACCGCCTCACCCAGATCGCCACCCGCACCGGAGACGACGGCACCACCGGCCTGGGCGACGGCAGCCGCGTGCCGAAAGATCACCTGCGGGTGATGGCCATGGGCGACGTGGACGAACTCAACAGCAGCATCGGCGTGCTGCTGGCCGAGCCACTGCCCGACGACGTGCGCACCCTGCTGGTGGTGATCCAGCATGAGCTGTTCAACCTGGGCGGCGAGCTGTCGATCCCCGGCTTCACGCTGCTGAAGGACGACGCCGTGCTGCGGCTCGACGAAGCGCTGGCCCACCACAACGCCGCCCTGCCGCGCCTGGCCGAGTTCATCCTGCCGGCCGGCACGCGCAGCGCTGCGCTGGCCCATGTCAGCCGCACCATCGCCCGCCGCGCCGAACGTGCGGTGGTGCACCTGGCGCTGCAGGAGCCGGTGAACGAGGCACCGCGCCAGTACCTGAACCGGCTGAGCGACCTGATGTTCGTGCTGGCCCGGGTGCTGAACCGCGCCAACCTCGATGGCCTGGGCGGCGACGACGTCTACTGGCGCAGCGAACGGCTGGCGCGCCAGCAGGACTGAACACGATGGGCGTGTTCGCGGCCTTCGAGCGCCTGGTCGATCCCTACCCCGAGACCCCGGTGGCCACGCCGCCGGCGGGGTTCTGGCCGTTCATGCGTGCCAGCACCCAGGGCCTGGGCAAGTGGATCGGCGCCATGACCGCCTTCACCGCTGCCATCGGCGTGTTCGAGGCGCTGCTGTACGCCTGGCTGGGCAACCTGGTGGACTGGCTGGCCAAGGTGCCGCCCGAGCGGCTGTGGGCCGACGAGGGCACCAAGCTGCTGGCGCTGGGCGCCGTGCTGGTGGGCAGCATCGGCCTGGTGGCGATGCAGTCGATGCTCAAGCAGCAGGCGCTGTCGGGCAACTTCCCGATGCGCCTGCGCTGGAACTTCCACCGCCTGATGCTGGGCCAGAGCATGGGCTTCTACGGCGACGAGTTCGCCGGCCGGGTGGCTGCCAAGGTGATGCAGACGGCGCTGGCGGTGCGCGACGTGTGGATGATCCTGTGCGACATCCTGGTGTTCATCGTCATCTACTTCGTCACCCTGGTGCTGGTGGTGGGCAGCTTCAATGCCTGGATGCTGGCACCGCTGCTGGGCTGGCTGCTGCTGTACGGGCTGACGCTGCACCACTACGTGCCGCGCCTGGCCAAGGTGTCGCAGGACCAGGCCGACGCCCGCAGCCTGATGACCGGGCGCATCACCGACGCCTACACCAACATCGCCACCGTCAAGCTGTTTGCGCATGACAGGCGCGAGGCCGCCCATGCCCAGGGCGCGATGGCCGAGTTCCTGGCCACGGTGCATGCGCAGATGCGGCTGGCCAGCAGCTTCGAGATCTTGATCCATGCGCTGAGCATGGCGCTGGTGATGGGCATCGCCGCCACCGCGCTGGCGCTGTGGATGCGGGGCGACGTGGGCATCGGCGCAGTGGCGGCGGCCACCGCGATGGCGCTGCGGCTGAACGGCATCTCGCACTGGATCATGTGGGAGATGGCCACGCTGTTCGAGCACGTGGGCACGGTGGCCGACGGCATCCAGATGCTGAGCCGCCCGCGTGCGGTGGTGGATGCACCCGATGCCAAGCCGCTGGTGGTGCGCCAGGGCGAGATCCGGCTGGACGGCGTGCGCTTCGCCTACG
>JAGOBT010000323.1 GCA_017999135.1 Burkholderiaceae bacterium | reverse complement strand
TCGGGGCTAGGTAGTTCCCGAAGCTTCTGCGGGGGCGGCGGGATCTACGATGCAGGCATCCTAAGTTCCGCCCAGGAGACACCGCATGAAACAGGTTCTGATCGCCACCGCGCTGGCCGCCTTCGCTGGAGCCGCGCTGGCCGAATTCCCCGAGAAGCCCATCACCATCGTCGTGCCGTTCGCCGCAGGCGGCCCCACCGACAAGGTGGCCCGTGATCTGGGCGACGTGCTGCGCAAGCAGCTCAACCAGACCGTGATCATCGAGAACGTGGGCGGCGCCGGCGGCACGCTGGGTGCCGCCAAGGTGGCCAAGGCCGCCCCGGACGGCTACACCGTGCTGCTGCACCACATCGGCATGGCCACCGCCCCGGCGCTGTACCGCAAGCTGCCTTTCAACGTGCTGAACGACTTCGAGTTCCTCGGCATGGTCAACGATGTGCCGATGACCCTGGTCGGCCGCAGCACGCTGCCAGCCGGCACCATGCCCGAACTGATGAAGTGGCTGGAAGCCAACAAGGGCAAGATCAATCTGGCCAACGCCGGCCTGGGCGCTGCGTCGCACCTCTGCGGGCTGCTGTTCCAGCAGGCGGTGAAGATCGACATGACCACCGTGCCCTACAAGGGCACCGCGCCGGCCATGACCGACCTGCTGGGCGGCCAGGTCGACCTGATGTGCGACCAGACCACCAACACCACGCAGCAGATCGAGTCCGGCAAAGTCAAGGCCTATGCGGTCACCACCACCAAGCGCCTGACGACGCCGGCCCTGGCCAAGTTGCCCACGCTGGACGAAAGCGGCCTCAAGGGCTTCAACGTGTCGATCTGGCACGGCCTGTATGCACCCAAGGGCACGCCCAAGGCCGTGGCCGACAAGATGAACACGGCCCTGCGCGCCGCGCTGAAAGACCCGGAGTTCATCAAGCGCCAGGAGGCGCTGGGCGCCGTGGTGGTGACCGACAGCCGCCTGGGCCCGGTCGAGCACAAGAAGTTCGTCGAGGACGAGATCGGCAAGTGGGGCCCGGCCATCAAGGCCGCCGGCCAGTACGCCGATTGATCCCTCCCCCCCGAAGCGCCTGCGGCGCTCCCCCAGGGGGGGCGGCCCCAGCGGCCCGGCGAAGCCGGTTCCGCGGCGCCTGCTGGATCTGCAACGGCCCTTCGGGGCCGTTGTTGTTTCAGGCGATGTGCAGCGGGATGGTGACCGGCCCGTCGTTGACCAGGGCCACCTGCATGTCGGCGCCAAAGACCCCGGCCTGCACATCGGGATGCCTGTCCCGCGCCAGGCGCAGCACCGCTTCATAGAGCGCGCGGCCCTGCTCGGGGCCGGCGGCACCGGAGAAGCTGGGCCGGTTGCCGCCGCGCACGTCGGCGGCCAGGGTGAACTGGCTGACCACCAGCAGGCCACCGGCCACATCGACCAGGCTGCGGTTCATCTT
Source organism: Burkholderiaceae bacterium (assembly GCA_017999135.1). Classification (GTDB taxonomy): domain Bacteria; phylum Pseudomonadota; class Gammaproteobacteria; order Burkholderiales; family Burkholderiaceae_C; genus Pseudaquabacterium. Next base: position 3,273 of record JAGOBT010000323.1, on the reverse strand, counting down.
GCCCGCCGCGTCGCTGAAGATGCGCAGCTTCAGCAGCTTGTCCACCAGGCGGGCGGCCTGGATCTCGGTGTCGGCCGGCTCGGCGCACACCAGCAGCAGCAGGCCCGGGCCGATGGCGCCGACCACGGCACCGTCCACTGTCACGCTGGCCTGGCGCACCCGCTGCACCAGGCCGATCACAGCGGGTCCTTCTGGTCGTCGAAGTGGGCTTCCACGTCCATGGGCAGCAGTTGGATGGAGGCGCGTAGCCCCGGCACTGCGGCCATCAGCGCCTGCTCGACCGACCTGCGCACCGCCGCCGCCCTGCCCAGCGTCCAGGCGGCTGGCATGTGCATGTGCAGGTCAACAAAGCGGCGGGCGCCGGCACGCCGCGTGACCACATGGTCAAAGCGGATGGTGTGGTGGCCGAATTCGGCCAGCGTCTGGTGAATCTGGGCGCGCACCTCGGGCTCCAGTGCCCGGTCCATCAGGCCGTCAGCCGACCGCCAGACCAGCAGCACACCTTCGCGGGCGATGTTGGCCGCCAGCGCGATGGCGATCACCGGGTCCAGCCACAGCCAGCCGGTGGCCTGCACCGCCAGCAGGCCCGCCACCACCCCGGCCGACGTCCAGACGTCGGTGATCAGGTGGCGGGCATCGCCTTCCAGCGCCATGGAACGGTGTTCCCGCGCCTTGCGCAGCATGGCAAAGGCCAGCGCGCCATTCAGCACCGAGCTGATCACCGACAGCGCCAGGCCCAGGCCAAGTTGCTCGAGCGGCTGCGGGTTGAAGAACCGGTGCACCGCCGCCGCCATGATGGCCAGCGCCGCCACCAGGATCAGCACGCCCTCGAAGCCGCTGGAGAAGTATTCGGCCTTGTGGTGGCCGTAGGGGTGGTCGTCGTCGGGCGGCTGCGCGGCCACCGTCACCATCATCAGCGCGAAGATGGCCCCAGCCAGGTTGACCAGCGACTCCAGCGCGTCCGACAACAACCCGACCGAGTCGGTCAGCCACCAGGCACCAGTCTTCAGCGCGATGGTGGCCAGCGCCACCGCGACCGACAGCTTCAGGTAGCTGCTGACCTGCATCAGGCCGCCAGCGTGACCCGCGCGAACTTGCGCTTGCCCACCTGCACCACCAGCGTGCCCACGCCCAGCTTCAGGCCCTTGTCGCTGACCACCGCACCATCGATGCGCACGCCACCCTGGTCAATCAGCCGCAACGCCTCACTGGTGGACGGCGCCAGGCCGGCCTGCTTGAGCAGCGCGCCAATGGCCAACGGCGCGCCGGACAACGCCACGTCGGGAATGTCGTCAGGAATGCCGCCTCTGGCCCGGTTGTTGAAATCGGCCTCGGCGGCGTCAGCCGCCGCGGCGTTGTGGAAGCGGGTGACGATCTCCCGCGCCAGTCGCACCTTGGCATCCTTGGGGTTGCGCCCCCCGGCCACCTCGGCCTTCAACTGGGCGATCTCCTGCACCGGGCGGAAGCTCAGCAGATCGAACCAGCGCCACATCAGCACGTCACTGACCGACAGCGTCTTGGCGAACATGCTGTTGGCGTCTTCGGTGATGCCGATGTAGTTGCCCTTGCTCTTGGACATCTTCTCGACGCCGTCCAGCCCTTCCAGCAGCGGCATCGTCAGGATGCACTGCGGCTCCTGGCCGTATTCCTGCTGCAGGTGGCGGCCCACCAGCAGGTTGAACTTCTGGTCGGTGCCGCCCAGCTCCAGGTCGCTCTTCAGCGCCACCGAGTCGTAGCCCTGCATCAGCGGGTACAGGAACTCATGCACGCTGATCGGCGTGCCGGCCTGGAAGCGGGCGTGGAAGTCGTTGCGCTCCATCATGCGCGCCACCGTGTAGCGGCTGGCCAGCTGGATCATGCCGCGCGCACCCAGCGGGTCACTCCACTCACTGTTGTAGCGGATCTCGGTCTTTGCCGGGTCCAGCACCAGGCTGGCCTGGGCGTAGTAGGTCTGGGCGTTCGCCTCGATCTGCTCTCGCGTCAGCGGCGGCCGGGTGGTGTTGCGGCCCGACGGGTCGCCGATCATCGACGTGAAATCGCCCACCAGGAAGATCACCTGGTGACCCAGGTCCTGCAACTGGCGCATCTTGTTCAACACCACGGTGTGGCCCAGGTGCAGGTCGGGCGCGGTGGGGTCCAGCCCCAGCTTGATGCGCAGCGGCTGGCCGGTGGCCTCAGACCTTGCCAGTTTCTTCAGCCAGTCGGCTTCAGGCAACAGCTCCTCGCAGTGACGGCGGGAGACCGCCATCGCCTCCAACACACGGTCAGTGACGGGATGGATGGCTGCGGCGGCATTCGACGGTTGCACAGGGTGTGACATGGTCAGCAGCTCGGGACTTGCCCTCGGTGGGGGAGGCCCAGGCGCTGGGTATACTCCGACCCTTTGTTGTGGGTGTGGCGGGTGTGATTTATTCACGGCCGCCCTGGTGCAAAGCTCTGGATTCTAGGCTGTCGCCACCTGCACAAGCTGTCGATACCGGGTGGCAGGCGCTTGCTGGCATTGCGCTTGCTGGCACGGTTGACACCCAGCCACGCCACGTGCCCTGCGCAAGGACCTCCCGTTTTGCAACTGCACCCCGCCCTCGTCCAACGCTGGCTTCAGAAGGCCCAGCGCACGGCCCGTTTGCACCGGGGTCGCATCACAGCGGCCGTGCTCATGGGTCTGGGCGGGTTTGCGGTCACTGCATTCGGCATTGCCCCGATGGCGCCAGACGCGGCGTCCCTGCCCAAGCGCCTGATCGTCGAGCCGGTCGACGTGCCCGGCCTCGACCGGCAACTGGACGCCCTGGCACAGCACACCCTGCAGCTGGATCGGCATGACAGCACCCGATCCGGCGACACGGCCGATTCCCTGCTGCGCCGATTGGGTGTGGCCGATCCCTTGGCTGCCACCCACTTGCGCACCGACCGGGACGCACGCCGGGTGCTCGAGGGACAAGGCGGCAAGATGGTGCAGGCACGCACCGACGCAGACGGTTCGCTGCTGACGCTGGTGGCACGCTTCCCGTCGCTGGACCCGCAACGTGCCAAGACACATTTCACCCGCCTGACCATCCGCCGCACCGAGACTGGCTTCCAGTCCATGCTCGAGACAGCACCGCTGGTTGCGCAGACGCAGTTGGGCAGTGGCACCATCCGCAGTTCGTTGTGGGCAGCGACCGATGACGCCCGGTTGCCCGACGCTGTGGCCACGCAACTGATCGAGATCTTCAGCGGCGACGTCGACTTCCACCGAGAGCTGCGGCGCGGCGACACCTTCAGCGTGGTCTATGA
>JAGOBT010000322.1 GCA_017999135.1 Burkholderiaceae bacterium | reverse complement strand
GCTCAGGATGCCGGCGCGCACGCCGCGCTGGGCCAGGGCCTGCAGCACCTCGCGGTTCTCTGGGAAGGCCGACAGGTGCCGGTACTCGTTCATCAGCCGGTCTTCGGCGGCGCGGTCCAGCGGCAGGGCCAGCTTCTGCGCGGCAAAGCGCAGGCCGGCGCGGGTCAGGTCCCAGAACGGGCGGTAGCGCCCGCTCATCGAGCACAGCCGGGTGTAGTCGATCTGCTTGTCGCGCCACAGCAGGGCCAGCGCGTCGCCGCGGCCGGGCCACAGCTGCTCGGCCGCCAGGCCGACGCTGTAGACGTCGAACAGCGTGCCGTAGGCGTCGAACAGCACGGCGTCGGGCGTGGGCAGGGGCACGGAGTCCATCATGGCCCGCACTGTATTACGAACCCCGCCGCGCATTAAGTGCCGCCGGCAGCAAGGATTCATGACAAACCAATGACCAATCCGCCGCGCCAGTCACCCATGCGTTGCGGTTGATTGGTGACTGAATCATCGGTAATCTGCGCCCATGGACCGCCTGAAGCAGATCGAATCGTTCGTATCCGTGGCCGCCAAGGGCAGCCTGACGGCCGCCGCGCAAGCCGAAGGCGTGGCGCCGGCGGTGGTGGGCCGGCGCATCGATGCGCTGGAAGAGCGCCTGGGCGTGAAGCTGCTGCTGCGCACCACGCGGCGCATCAACCTCACCCATGAAGGCAGTGCCTTTCTGGAGGACTGCCAGCGCATCCTCACCGACATGGCCAACGCCGAGGCCAGCGTGTCGGCCGGCGGCGTGAAGGCCAGCGGCGCGCTGCGCATCACCGCGCCGGCGGGCTTCGGCCGGCGGCATGTGGCGCCGCTGATGCCGGGCTTCCTGGCGCGCCACCCGGATGTGCACCTGTCGCTGAACCTCAGCGACCGGGTGGTCGACATCGTCAACGAGGGCTTCGACTGCGCGGTGCGCGTGGGCGACATGCCCGATAGCAACCTGATCAGCATCCGCCTGGCCGACAACCGCCGGCTGTGCGTGGCCGCACCGGCCTACCTGCAGCGCGCCGGCACGCCGCAGCACCCGGCCGACCTGGCGCGGCATGAATGCCTGACGCTGTCATCGGACGCCAGCCAGACCCGCGGCTGGGCGTTCCAGGTCGATGGCGCCGTCACCCACCTGCGGCCCAGCGGGCGCATCGACTGCAGCGACGGCCAGGTGCTGCACGCCTGGTGCCGCCAGGGCCTGGGGCTGGCCTGGCGCAGCACCTGGGAGGTGGAAGGCGACATCGCCGCCGGGGCGCTGGTGCCGGTGCTGGAGGCGTATGCCGCACCGCCGAACGGCATCTATGCGGTGCTGCCGCAGCGCAAGCACCTGCCGTTGCGGGTGCGGCTGTGGATCGACTATCTGAAGCACCACTACGGGGATGGGTCGTACTGGCGGCAGGCGGTGGGCTGACGCCGGAGCCGGCGGCTGGATTGCCTTGCGGCAGCTGCACCGAAACGGCGAAGCAAACCGCAATGCGCACAAACAAGACCAGCGGCGCAACGACCGCGCAGAGCCCCAGGCCGCCCGAACCACCCCAGCCGTCCCCCGCTTGACACCGCCCCCGCCGGCCGCTGCGGCACACTGAACTTTTCACAGTCCACCGCAGGAGACAGCACACCATGGGCCCGTTGACCGGATTGCGCGTCGTTGAACTCGCCAGCATCGGCCCCGGCCCGCTGTGCGCCATGCTGCTGGCCGACCTGGGGGCCGAGGTCATCCGCATCGACCGCACCGAGCCCAGCGGCCTGGGCGTGCCGACCAAGACCCGCTTCGAGATCACCGGCCGCAACCGCCAGTCGGTGGCGCTGGACATCAAGCAGAAGGCCGGGCTGGATGCCGCGCTGCGCCTGATCGACACCGCCGACGTGCTGATCGAAGGCTGGCGCCCCGGCGTGGCCGAGCGGCTGGGCATGGGCCCCGAGGTGTGCCATGCCCGCAACCCCGGCCTGGTGTTCGGCCGCATGACCGGCTTCGGCCAGACCGGCCCGCTGTCGCAGGCCGCCGGCCACGACCTGAACTACATCGCGCTGACCGGCGCGCTGCATGCCATCGGCGGCGGCAAGTCGGGCACCGACAAGCCCATCCCGCCGCTGAACCTGGTGGGGGACTACGGCGGCGGCGCGCTGTACCTGGCATTCGGCATCCTGGCGGCCATCTTCGAGCGCAGCCGCTCGGGCAAGGGCCAGGTGGTGGATGCGGCCATGGTCGACGGCGCGTCCAGCCTGATGAGCATCTTCTTCGGCATGATGGCCAGCGGCGCCTGGAACACCAAGGAGCGCGCGGCCAACATCCTCGACGGCGGCACGCCGTTCTACGACACCTACCAGACGAGCGACGGCCAGTGGGTGTCGATCGGCTCGCTGGAGCCCAAGTTCTTTGCCGAGATGGTCGAGCGCATCGGCCTCGACCCGTCGTACGTGAAGCGCCAGCACGACAAGACCTGCTGGCCGCAGATGCGCGCCGACATGGTGGCGAAGATCGGTGCCAAGACACGGGATGAATGGAGCAAGCTGCTGGAAGGCACCGATGTGTGCTTTGCGCCGGTGCTGCGGCTCGACGAAGTGGCCAGCCACCCGCATGCCCAGGCCCGCAACGCCTACCTCGACCTGGGTGGCGTGCTGCAGCCGGCGCCGGCGCCGCGCTTCTCGCGCAGCCAGCCCGCCATGCCCACCGCACCGGTGGCCGCAGGCGCGCACACCAGCGCCGTGCTGTCGGCTGCCGGCTTCAGCGCCGACGAGATCGCCGCGCTGCGGGCCAGCGGCGCGGCGATGGGCGATTGAGAGGACAGCATGAGCGTTATGCGCGACACGCAGCGGGCCGAGCGCCGGGCCGCTCCCAAGCCGGCCCGCATCCCCTCGGGGGATCGGGCGACGTACTCGTCGACCGAGGGGCTCCAATGACCACTGAAAACCGTCCCTACCTCGACCTGCCCGCGCCGAAGGAGCCGCCCAAGCCGCGCCAGGCGGCGTCGCTGATCGTGCTGCGCGACAGCCCGCGCGGCATGGAAGTGCTGATGATCCGCCGCGCCGAGCGCCCCGGCGACCAGAACAGCGGCGCCACCGTGTTCCCCGGCGGCCTGCTCGATGCCAGCGACAAGGGCCACTACGAGCGCTGCAACGGCCTGGACGATGCAGCGGCCAGCGCCCGCCTGGGCCTGCCCGCCGACGGCCTGCACTACTGGGTGGCGGCGGTGCGGGAGTGCTTCGAGGAAGCCGGACTGCTGTTCGCCACCGATGCCGACGGCAAGGCCGTCGACCTGGACGCCTTGCCGCAGGACGAGGTGGTGGCCCTGCGCCGCGCGCTGCATGCCAACCAGATTGGCATGGCTGAGGTCTGCGCGCGCTTCAACGTGCGCCTGGCCACCGACCGGCTGGCCTACTACAGCCACTGGATCACGCCCAAGGGCCTGCCCAAGATCTTCGACACCCGCTTCTTCGTCACCGAGGCGCCGGCCGGCCAGACGGCCGTGGCCGATGCCACCGAGACGGTGGACCTGCTGTGGATGACGCCGGCCGAGGTGCTGGACAAGAACAACGGTCTGCGGCTGATGAACGTCACCGAGATCACGCTCAAGCACATCGCCACCTTCGGCAAGGCCGCCGATGCCGTGGCCTGGGCGCGGGCGCAGACCACGGTGCCGCTGAACCGGCCGCGCATCGGCATCTCATCGAAGGGCCGCCGGCCGCTGAACCGCGGCGACTGGGCCTATGCCGAACTCGGCCGCATCGACCCCGACGGCAACGGCACCGCCAGCATCGAGCTGGTGCCGGGTGTGCCGGTGTGGCTGAGCCCGCGCGTGCTGCGTGTCACCGCCGACAACGGCAGCATGATGACCGGCCCCGGCACCAACGCCTATTTCATCGGCGCGCCGGGCAGCGACAGCTGGGCCCTGCTGGACCCCGGGCCCGACGACGCCGCCCATGTGAAGGCGCTGCTGGCCGCCGCGCCGGGCAAGATCACCCGCATCCTTTGCACCCACACCCACAAGGACCATTCGCCCGCCGCCGCCGCCATCGCCGCGGCCACCGGCGCGCCCACCTTCGGCCGGGTGGCCGACCACATGGAATGGCAGGACGCCAGTTTCCAGCCGACGCACGTGCTGAACGACGGTGATGTGCTGCAGTTGGGCGATGGCGTCACCGTGCGCGCCATCCACACCCCCGGCCATGCCAGCAACCACCTGTGCTTCCTGTTGGAGGAGGAGCAGCTGCTGTTCACCGGCGACCACCTGATGCAGGGCAGCACGGTGGTGATCAACCCGCCCGACGGCGACATGGCGGTCTACATCGCCAACCTGCGCCGGCTGCTCGACATCCCGCTGCAGTGGCTGGCGCCCGGCCACGGCTTCCTGATCGACGAACCGCACGCCGTGGTGAGCAAGACGATTGCCCACCGCCTGGGCCGCGAGGCCAAGGTGCTGGCCGGCCTGCAGAAGCTGGCCGCCGCCGCGCCGGTGGACGAAGCCGCCCTGGTGGCCGAGGTCTACGCCGACACGCCCAAGCAGCTGCACGCGATGGCGCTGCGCTCGCTGCGCGCGCACCTGCACAAGCTGCAGGCCGAGGGCCTTGCCAGCCGGCAGGGCGACCAGCGGCAGTTGTCGGCGTGAGCGCGGGTTTCGAGGCCGCGCACGCGGTGCTGCAGGCCGAGGTGGACGCCGGCCGGCTGTCTGGCGTGTCCTGCGCCACGCTGCGCCATGG
>JAGOBT010000321.1 GCA_017999135.1 Burkholderiaceae bacterium | reverse complement strand
TCAGGCCGCCGATCAGCGGGTTGTTCAGCACCTCTTGCATGCGGTCGCCGCTGGCGCCCTGGGCCTGCTGCTGGCGGCTGCCGCTTTCGCTGGCAATCGCCTGGATCTGCACCAGCTGGCTGCTCAGCTCGGCCAGGCGGGCGTTTTCCACGTCCAGCCGTTCGTCGGCCGCGATGATGCCCTTGTCACGCTGAAAGGCCGACAACTTGCCTTGCGCGGCTTCCAGTGCGGTGCGGGCGTCTTTGCTCTGCGCCACGAAGAAGGCGCTGAACTGCTTGGCCGGGTCCACCCGCAATTCCAGCGTGGTGGCAATGTAGGCCTGCGCAAACGCGTTGGCCAGGCCGGCGGCAAAGCGCGGGTCGGGTGAGCGGTAGTTGATCTGGATGACGTTGCTCTCGCGGCTGGGCTTCACGTCCAGGTTCTTGGTCAGCAGTTCAATCAACCACTGCTCAATGGTGCCCTTGCCTTCGCCTTCGGTCTGCCACTGCTCGCGCAGCGTGGGGTTGTCCAGCAGCTTCAGGTCGCGGATGACCTTCAGCGCCACGCGGTCGCTCGTCAGGATGTCGACCTGCGTGGCCATGAAGCTGGGCATGGCCATGGTCGGGAAGGCCATCGCCGCCACCGGATCAGGCTTGATGTCGATCACCACGCTGGCGGTGGCGTCGTACTGCTTGGGCAGCACCAGGCTGACACCCACCGTGGTGCCCACCACCAGCACAAACACCAGCAGCGCCGCCCATTTGCGGGCGCGCAGGATGGAGAGAAATTGTCCGAAGGTCATGGGGCTGGCTTTCTGAGGTGCGTTGCAGCGGCTGTCTGGCGCAGCATGTCGGTCAAATCGGCGTGGTCGGTCAAGGAATGGTCAACTCAAGAAACGCACCGGGTGCGCAGGCATCGATGGCGACTTGCACCTCGTTCGCCGCTTGCCGCAAGCGTGGCCAGCTCGTGGTGCTCAACACCACGATGCTGATTCGCCTGCCGGCCAAGTTCTGCTGGTAGCGCAGGTTGCGGTCTGTCGTCACAAACACGTCGAAGCCAGACCCTTCGGCTGCTGCCAACAGTTCTCCATTCTTCAGGGTCGACCACCCCAGTTCGAACGCTGTCGTCACACTGTGCCCTGCCAATGCGTGCCGCAGCGGTGCCGGGGTTCCTTGATCGAACAAGATGCGCACTCATGCCTCGGCCAATGCGCTTCGGGCAGCGTGCTCAAGCACCGAGCGCGCTTGATCCAGTGTGACGCCGGGAAACCAATCCACGAATTCCTGGACTTGGCTACCGTCTTCCAGGTTCTCGAACAACGCGGCCACCGGGACACGCGTGCCGGCAAACACCCAGGCACCACTGACGAGATCAGGTGCCTGTTCAACGGCTCGGCATGAAGACCAGTCAATCATGGTGAACTCTCTTGTCGGGCAGGGCAAGGATTCGACCCGAATCAGAACAGGCTTTCACGCACGTACACCACATCGCCGTCCTGCATGCGGTCGTCCATGCCGGGCGTGATGATCTGCACCTTGCCGTCGGCACCCTTGCGGTGCACGCGGATGCCCTTTTCGGTGCCGCGCTGGTTCAGGCCGCCGCCGGTGGCCAGGCTTTGCATCAGGGTCATGCCACGCTCCAGCCGCATGGGGCCGGGGCGCTGCACTTCGCCGTAGATGTAGACGATGGGCTGGCGGTCGACCCAGACGGTGTCACCGTTGAGGATGATGATGTCCTTGTCCTTGGCACCGGCCAGAAACACGGTGGGCAGATCCACCTCTTGCCGGAACGGCTGGCCGTTGCGGGTGCCGGTGACCACCACCATGTCGGCACCGTTGGCCGCCGTGCCGCCGGCCATGGCCAGCAGGTCGGTCAGGCGCATGTCGGCCACTTCAATCGGGTAGCGGCCGGGGCGGTTCACCTGGCCCAGCACGCTGGCCTGGTTGCCGCGCACCTGCACCACCACCAGCGTCACTTGCGGCTGCTTGACGAAGTTGCCGCTGCGCAGGCCGTCGGCAATCAGCTTCTCGGCGGCTGTCACGCTCAGCCCGCCCAGGCGGATGCTGCCCAGCAGCGGGTAGCTGACCACGCCGGCTTCCGTCACGCGGGTTTCCAGCGTCAGATCAGGGTTCTGGTAGACGTTGATGCGGATGACATCGCCGCTGCCCAGCCGGTATTCAGCCTGGGCGCCGGCGGTGGCCTGGCCGCTTTGGGCGTGGGCGGGGGTGATGCCGCCGCAGCCCAGGCAGAAGCCCAGCGCCAGGGCGGCGTACAGCAGCGGGTTCAGGTGTTTGCGCAGGTTCATCACTTCAACCCCATGCCTTTGCTGATGTCGGTGGTGCTGAGGGCACCGCTGGCGGCCGGTGCGGCCGCAGGTGCGGGTGCGGTTGCAGGCGCGGCCGACGCGGCACCGCCAGCGGCGGGGGCACCTTCACCGAACTTGCCCACGTATTCGATCTTGGCGCCGGCGCGCATGGCCTTGATGTCGTCTTCGATCAGCTTGCGCTTGCGGTCGTTCAGCAAGAACTGCTCGATGGCAGGGCGGGCCTGTTCTTCACTGACAGGCTGGCTGCGGCTGCCTGCCAGCACCACCACCTGCACGCCGTTGGCGGCCTGGTTCAGCATGGCCTGGCCGTCGGTCATCTTGGCAAAGGCGTCCAGGCTCTGCAGCGGCAGCTGTTCGGCGGCGCGCACGGCCTGGTTGCCGGCAAACTTGAATTCATTGGCCTTCAGGAATTCAACGAACTCGTTGATGTTCTTGCTGGCGGTCAGCTTCTCGCGCAGGGCCGGCACCTGGTCGGGCTTGGCCTCGATGGCGATTTCTTGAATGCTGTAGATGCGCCGTTCCTTGAACAGGGCGGGCTTCTCGTCGTAGTACTTCTTGATCTCTTCGGGCGTGGGCTTGGGGGCGGCCTCGCCCACCTTTTCAAGGTAGGCGCGGGCGATGATCTCGCGCTTGGCGGCTTCCAGCTGCTGCACCACGCGCGGGTCGCGGTCGATCTTCAGGTCGTCGGCCTTCTGCAGGGCCAGCTCCTGGTCGATCAGGCGTTCCAGGATCTGCTTGCTGGCGGCGTCAGCCTGCTCGGGGCGGATGTTGCGCTGCTGCTGCAGCACGAAGTTGATCTGGTGCACCGTGATCTCGGCCTTGCCCACCTTGGCGGCTGTCTGGCTGGCAGTCTTTTCCTTCTTGTCGCCGCAGGCGGCCAGCAGGGCCGCCGACGACACCAGGGCGATCAGACTGAGGCGCATGATCCCGTTGCGGGAGGCCAAGCGTTGCGGGGCATTCATGTTCAAGAAGTCTCCTGCCGGGGTGCGGCCTGCAATGAAGCAACGGCGCCAGCCTGCGGCCAGCACCCGTCACAAATAACCGGCGAAGTGTAATGGCGATGCATGACAGCACCGTGGCCATGATCCTCTGAGCAAGGGGGATGCCAGCGGCGGTTCAGGCCGACTGTGTGACATGTGCCCGCGCGCCCGGGCGGCCAGCCGGCAGCTCAGCAGCGGATGCCGACGTGCAGCGCCACCACGCCAGCCGTGAGGTTGTGCACGTCCACATGGCCGAAGCCGGCGGTGTGCATCATGGCCTTCAGCTCGGCCTGGGGCGGGTGCATGCGGATGGATTCGGCCAGGTAGCGGTAGCTGTCGGCGTCGTTGGCGATCAGCTTGCCCATCAGCGGCAGCACGTTCAGTGAATACCAGTCGTACGGCTTGCGCAGCGGCGCGGCCACCTGGCTGAATTCAAGCACCAGCAGGCGGCCGCCGGGGCGCAGCACGCGGCACATTTCGGCCAGGGCGCGGTCTTTGTGGGTCATGTTGCGCAGGCCGAAGGCCACGCTCACCAGGTCGAACGTGCCGCTCGGGCAGGGCAGGTGCTCGGCGTCACACACCACGGTGGGCAGCACCAGGCCTTCGTCGACCAGGCGGTCGCGGCCGGTGCGCAGCATGGCTTCATTGATGTCGGTGTGCAGCACCAGGCCGGTAGGCCCCACCTTGCGGGCAAAGGCGCGGGCCAGATCACCGGTGCCGGCGGCGATGTCGAGCACCTTGTCACCCGGCCGCAGGTTGGCCACCGCCACGGTGTAGGCCTTCCAGGCCCGGTGCAGGCCCATCGACATCACGTCATTCATGATGTCGTAGCGCTTGGCCACGCTGTCGAACACGCCGCGCACACGCGCGGCCTTTTCGGTCTCGTCAACCGTCTTGAAGCCGAAGTGGGTGTTGGCCATGGGGATCCCGGTCTTCAGTGGCTGGCGCAGGCGCTGCCGGCCTTGGGGGGCATGGGGGTGTCGCGGGTGACGCCGGCGTCGGCCAGGCGCTGCTCGTAGCGGGCCCACAGGTCGGCCTGCTCGCTGCCCAGCTTGTACAGCAGGCCCCAGGTGAACAGGCCGGTGTCGTGGCCGTCGGTGAAGGTGGGCTGCACGGCGTAGTGGCCCACCATCTCGATCTGGCTGATGCCCACGTCGCGCTTGCCGGTCTGCAGGGTTTCCTGGCCGGGCCCGTGGCCCTGCACTTCGGCCGACGGGGAATAGACACGCATCAATTCAAACGGGATGCGGAACACCGCACCATCGTCGAACCCGACTTCCAGCATGCGGCTGGCCTGGTGCAGGGTGAGCGCGGTGGGCTGGGGGGTGGGTGCGGGCATGGTGGTGATCGGGTGAGGGCAAGGGCGCGAGTCTAGCGGCCGGGGTTGGGGCCGGGGTCGGGCACGGGCAGCGGCATGCCGGCAGCTCGGCCGGACGGCGGAAAAGGCACGTCGTCAAAC
>JAGOBT010000320.1 GCA_017999135.1 Burkholderiaceae bacterium | reverse complement strand
CTCTCGGTGCGGCCGCCCGATTGCAGGCCGAACAGCGTGCCGCGGTCGAACACCAGGTTGAACTCGACATAGCGGCCGCGCCGGTAGGCCTGGAAGTCGCGTTCGCGCTCACCGTAGGGCAGGTTGCGGCGGCGCTCGACGATCGGCAGGTAGGCCGGCAGGAAGGCATCACCCACCGCGCGCAGCATCGCAAAGCTCTGCTCGAAGCCCAATTCGGCGAAGTCGTCGAAGAAGATGCCGCCGATGCCACGCGGCTCGCCACGGTGCTTGAGGAAGAAGTACTCGTCGCACCAGGTCTTGAAGCGCGGGTACAGGTCGGCACCGAACGGCGCCAGCGCGTCGGCGCAGGTGCGGTGGAAGTGCTGGGCATCCTCTTCCTGGCCGTAGTAGGGCGTCAGGTCCATGCCGCCGCCGAACCACACCACGGGCGGCTTGCCGGCAGGCAGCGCGGCGAACATGCGCACGTTCATGTGCACCGTGGGCACCATCGGGTTGCGCGGGTGGAACACCAGGCTCACGCCCATGGCCTCGAACGGCGCGCCGGCCAGTTCGGGCCGGTGCTGGGTGGCCGACGGTGGCAGCTGCGGGCCCTTCACATGGCTGAAGTTGCAGCCGCCGCGTTCCAGCAGGCCGCCCTCTTCCACCAGCTGGGTCTTGCCGTCACCCTGCAGCCGCTCGCCGGGCGCGCGCACCCAGGCATCGGTGTGGAAGGTCTTGCCGTCGGCCTGCTGCAGGGCGTCGACGATGCGCTGCTGCAGTCCCAGCAGATAAGCGCGCACGGCGTTGGTGTCCATCGGGTCTCCTCGTCGGGGCCTGCGGCCGCCTGTTCTCGTCGTAGCCGGGTCAGCGCTTGATGGCACGGTGGCCGATGTCGCGCCGGTACTGGGCGCCGTCGATGCGGATGCCGCCCAGGTGCTCGTACGCCTTCTGCTGCGCCAGCTTGGCCGAATCACCCAGCGCGGTGACGCACAGCACGCGGCCGCCAGTGACGCACAGCGTGCCGGTGTCGTCGATGGCGGTGCCGGCGTGGAACACCACCGCATCTTCGCGGTCGACCGGCAGGCCGGCGATGGCGTCGCCCTTGCGCGGGTTGGCCGGGTAGCCGGCGGCAGCCAGCACCACGCCCAGCGCGAAGCGGCGGTCCCAATCGAGCGCGACCTTGTCGAGCGTGCCGTCGGTGGCATGCAGCAGCACGTCGACCAGGTCGCTCTTCAGCCGCATCAGGATGGGCTGGGTTTCCGGGTCGCCCATGCGGGTGTTGAATTCCAGCGTCTTGGGCCGGCCCTGGGCGTCGATCATCAGCCCGGCATACAGGAAGCCGGTGAACGGGATGCCGTCCTTGGCCATGCCTTGCACCGTGGGCAGGATGATGTCCTGCATGGCCTTGGCATGCACGTTGGGCGTGACCACCGGCGCCGGGCTGTAGGCACCCATGCCGCCGGTGTTGGGGCCGGTGTCGCCGTCGCCCAGGCGCTTGTGGTCCTGGCTGCTGGCAAGGGCCAGCACGTTCTTGCCATCGACCAGCACGATGAAGCTGGCTTCCTCGCCGACCAGGAACTCTTCGATCACCACGCGCGCACCGCCGGCGTTGTGCACCACGCCCAGGGTGTTGTCGACCAGCATGAAGTCGACGGCCTCATGCGCCTCGGCCAGCGTCATGGCCACCACCACGCCCTTGCCGGCGGCCAGGCCATCGGCCTTGACGACGATGGGCGCGCCCACCGCGTCGATGTGGGCATGGGCGGCGGCCGGGTCGGTGAAGGTGGCGTAGTGGGCGGTGGGGATGCCATGCCGCGCCATGAAGTCCTTGGCGAAGGCCTTGGACGACTCCAGCTGCGCCGCCGCCTGCGTGGGGCCGAAGATGCGCAGCCCCCGGGTGCGGAACACATCCACCACACCGGCCGACAACGGTGCCTCGGGGCCCACCACCGTCAGGCCGATCTTGTGGGCCTGGGCAAAGTCGGCCAGGGCCACCGGGTCGGTGAGAGCCAGGTTCGTCAGGCGGGGATCGCGGGCGGTGCCGCCGTTGCCCGGCGCCACGTACACCTGCTGGGCCTTCGCGCTCTGCGCCAGCTTCCAGGCCAGCGCATGCTCGCGGCCACCGCCGCCAATCACCAGAACATTCATGCGGGGTCGGCCATCTCTGCGTTGTGGAACACGTCCTGCACGTCGTCGAGATCCTCGATCACATCCAGCAGCTTCTGCATGCGCTCGGCATCCTCGCCACTCAGGGCGACGGGATTTTCGGCACGCATCGTGACGGTGGCGATCTCGGGCTTGAAGCCGGCGGCTTCCAGCGCGTTCTTCACCGCTTCATAGTCGGGCGGGGCGCACAGCACCTCGATGGCGCCGTCGTCGTCGGTCAGCACATCGTCGGCGCCGGCTTCCAGGGCCACTTCCATCACCTTGTCTTCACTGGTGCCGGGCGCGAAGACGAACTGCCCGCAGTGCTTGAACTGGAAGGCCACCGAGCCTTCGGTGCCCAGGTTGCCGCCGTACTTGCTGAAGGCATGCCGCACCTCGGCCACGGTGCGCACGCGGTTGTCGGTCATGGTGTCGACGATGATCGCCGCGCCGCCGATGCCGTAGCCTTCGTAGCGGATTTCCTCGTAGTTCACGCCTTCCAGCGCGCCCGAGGCCTTGTCGATGTTGTACTTGATGCGGTCGGCCGGCATGTTGGCCGCCTTGGCCTTGTCGATGGCCAGCCGCAGCCGCGGGTTGGCCGACACATCCCCCCCGCCCTGGCGCGCGGCCACGGTGATCTCGCGGATGATCCGCGTCCAGATCTTGCCGCGCTTCTCATCCTGCCGGCCCTTGCGGTGCTGGATGTTGGCCCACTTGGAATGCCCTGCCATGGATGTTTGCGTGCGCTGTGATGAAACCGCGCATTTTAGTCGTGCGCCTCGGCCACGGCGTGACAGGCGTCGGCCACTGGCTGCGGCCTGCGCAGCAAGCCCCGCCACCAGCAAGGCATCAAGCCACGCCGATGGTCTGGATCTCGGTGCGGTTGCGGCCCTGCGCCTTGGCCCGGTACAACGCCCTGTCGGTGCGCTGCAGCAGTTGCCCCAGGTCGTCCTCGCCGAGCAGCTGCGCCAGGCCGATGCTCACCGTGACCGGCTGGCCATGGGGGAACTCATGCAGCTGCACGGCCAGGCGCAAGCGCTCGGCCAGGTCCGCCGCCGCCGAGATGGACGTGCCGGGCAGGCACAGCAGGAATTCCTCACCGCCCCACCGGCCCACGCCGTCGGTGCGGCGCAGCTCGGCCTGCATGACCTGGCCGATCTGGCGCAGCACATCGTCGCCGGCAGCGTGGCCGTGGGTGTCGTTGATGGCCTTGAAATGATCGATGTCGATCAGCGCCACCGCCAGCGGCTGGCCGGACTGCCGGGCCGACGCGATGCCCGACTGCAGGGCCGCGTTCAGCGCACGGCGGTTGGGCAGGCCGGTGAGCGTGTCGGTCGTGGCCACCAAGTGCAGCAGGCGCGCGCTCTCTTCGGCCCGGGCCTGGCCCGCACGCAGCCTGACCACGGCCAGCAACAGCAGCACGTACATGCCATGCGCCATGGCGATGACGGCCAGGAACGCGCCGAAACTGCTGGCCCAGGGCGGCGCACGGCCCGCCATGGCCACCCAGGTCAGGGGACCGAACAGCGCGGTGAAGGTGATGGCCGAGACGCCCAGCGCAGCCCGCGTGCCCAGGCACACGAAGGCCAGCCCATAGCCCAAGGGCACCCAATACAGCACGGTGCTGAACTGGAACCACTGCAGGGCACCGGTGCCGAAGTGCAGGCTGGCGTGCAGCGTCGCCACCAGATAGAGGTTCAGGCAGGCGACATTGCCCAGCATCACCCAGGGCTGCGACGCCGGCCGCCAGTGCAGCAACAGCGCGCTGGCGAACACGCCGCACCCCATCACCGGCAGCAGCCAGAAGTCCCAGGGTGTCAGCACACCGGCCTGCGACTCGACCCACCAGACCAGCGCAAACACCAGTGCACCGGCGTACAGCAGCGCCTGGATCAGCCGGGTGTGCGGCTGCGCCAGGGCCTGCGTGCCTGCCGCGCTGAGGGTGTCGGCCGGTTCGGCCGACCATGGGCTGTGCATGAAGCTCCGTCGAGCAAGGTGGTGCGTCGGTTTCGGCCTGCTGCCTCCAGACTTGAGCACCCGGCGCAGGGCCACGGGCCTCGGGCCGGGGCACCGCCAAGCCGCTAGACTGGCCAGACGGGGCAGTCGGGGCCGCTGCGGCTGGCCGGGCGGCCCGCCAACCACCCCCTTGTTGCAACCGCAGCCTCACGCTGTCTGGAGAGATCTGCACCATGACCGACCCCATCCTCGTGGCCCAACGCGGCGACATCCGCTGCGAACTGCTGCCCGCCCTGGCCAACCGCCACGGCCTGATCACCGGCGCCACCGGCACCGGCAAGACGATCACGCTGCAGACCCTGGCCGAAAACTTCTCGAAGATCGGCGTGCCGGTGTTCATGGCCGACGTGAAGGGCGACCTCACCGGCATCAGCCAGACCGGCAACATCAGCCCCAAGCTGGCCGGCATCCTGGCCGAGCGCGGCATCGAGACGCCCGCCGCCCTGGCCTGCCCCACCACGCTGTGGGACGTGTTCGGCGAGGCCGGCCATCCTGTGCGCGCCACGGTGAGCGACATGGGCCCACTGCTGCTGGCGCGCATGCTGGCGCTGAACGACACCCAGGCTGGCGTGCTGAACATGGTGTTCAAGATCGCCGACGACCAGGGCCTGCTG
>JAGOBT010000319.1 GCA_017999135.1 Burkholderiaceae bacterium | reverse complement strand
CGCCGCTGCCGCCCGGCTTGTTCTCGACCGTCACCGTCTGGTTGAGCATCTTCGACAACTGCTCGCCATAGAAGCGCGACGAGCTGTCTGCCCCGCTGCCGGCGGTGAACGGCACCATGATCTTCATTGGCTTGCTGGGAAAGGCGGCGGCCTGCGCCAGCGCCAGGGCAGGCGACAGGGCCAGCGTGGTGGCGGCCAGGATCCAGCGGGTGCAGCGTTTCATCGGGGTGTCTCCGTCGTGGTGATGGTGTGTTTGGATTGCAGGTGGCCGATCTCGTCGGCGCTGAAGCCGGCTTCGGCCAGCACCTGGGCGCTGTGCTCGCCCAGCGTGGGCGCATGCAGCGCCAGATCGGCCGGCGTGCGGCCGAACAGCGTGGTGGGCCGCACCGCCGTGATCGGCCCCACCGTGGGGTGCTGCTGCGGCTGGAACAGGCCCACGGCCTGCAGGTGCGGGTGCTGCGGCAGGCTGTCAATGCGGTGGATACGCGTGGCCGGGATGTCCAGCCGCTGGCACAGCGCCAGCAGGGCGTCCGTCGTCAGCGTGCGGGTGATGGCCGCCATGTCGGCATACAGCTCCTTCACCCGGGCGTTGCGGGCGTGGCGGTCGTCGACCGCGTACTTGGCGTTCAGGTCGGGCCGGCCGGTCTCGGTGAAGAAGCGCTGCCAGTGGTCCCCGGTGTAGGGCAGCATGGCCACGTGGCCGTCGAGCGTGGGCGCGGGCTGGCGACCGCCGGCCAACAGGCGGGCATAACCCGCCGGTGCAGTGGCCGGGCGGAAGGTCAGCCCGCCCAGGTGCTCGGCCAGGGTGAAGGCCACCATGGTCTCGAACATCGGCACCTCCACATACTGGCCCTGGCCGCTCTGCGTGCGCTCGTACAGCGCGGCCAGCACGGCATTGCACAGCGCCATGCCAGTGGTCTTGTCGGCGATCAGCGACGGCACGTAGCCGGGCTGGCCGCTTTGCGGGCCGCCCGAATCGCCCGAATCTCCGATGTGTCCGATCAACCCGGCCAGGCCGCAGGCGGCCTGGATCACGTCGTCGAAGGCCGGCTGGCCGGCGCTGGGGCCGTCTTCGCCGAAGCCGGTGGCCACGCAGTACAGCAGCTTGGGGTTGATGGCGGCACAGGCCGCGTAGCCCAGGCCCAGGCGCTCGATGGCGGCGGTGCGCATGTTGTGCACCAGCACGTCCACCGTGGGCAGCAGGCGCTTGATGACGTCCACGCCGGCGGGCTGCTTCAGGTCGACCGCCAGCGAGCGCTTGTTGCGGTTGATGGCCAGAAAGATGGAGCTCATGCCGCGCACGGTGGACACGCCGTTGGCACGCATCAGGTCGCCCTCGGGCGGCTCGACCTTGATCACGTCGGCGCCCCAGTCGCCCAGGATCTGCGTGGCCAGTGGGCCCAGCACCACGGCGGTGAGGTCAAGCACACGCACGCCGGCCAGCGGGCCGCTGCGGCGGGCGGGTGGCGCGGCGGCAGGTTCAGCAGTGGGGTCAGGCGTCATGGTGGCGACAGCGGCCAGGCACGCCGCAGGTTTGAATCGGAACCCATATGTTTGTTGCCCGGCCAACAAATGCCATCCAGAATTGCCCCACTCTGACGCCTTCAATCCCCAGGAGACAACCCGATGCAGGGCCTGACCATTCCCCCCGGCGCCTTGCCGCCGGAGGCCGAAGCACTGCGCGCCGAGGTACGCGCCTTCCTGGCGGCCGAGATGCCGGCCATCCCGCCACTGAAGCGCTGCCGCAACTGGTCGGGCGCCGATGCCGACTTCAGCCGCAAGATGGGTGAGCGCGGCTGGCTGGGCATGACCTGGCCCAAGGCCTACGGCGGCCATGAACGCAGCGCGCTGGAACGCTATGTGGTGCTGGAAGAGATGCTGTGCGCCGGCGCGCCGGTGGGTGCGCACTGGGTGGCCGAGCGCCAGAGCGGCCCGCAGCTGATGCGCTTTGCACCCACCACGCTGGCGCCCAAGATCGTGCCGCGCATCGCCCGCGGCGAGGTGTTCTTCTGCATCGGCATGAGCGAGCCGGACTCGGGCTCCGACCTGGCGTCCATCCGGACGAAAGCCACGCGCAGCCACAAGGACGGCAAGGGCGACGGCTGGGTGATCAACGGCCGCAAGCTCTGGACATCCGGCGCCCACCGCGCCCACTACATGATCGCCCTGGTGCGCACCGGCGAGAAGAGCGAAAACCGCCACGGCGGCATGTCGCAGTTTCTGGTCGACATGACCACGCCGGGCCTGACAGTGCGGCCCATCGTCAACCAGCTGGGCGAGCACGATTTCAACGAGGTGACGTTCGACGATGTCTGGGTGCCGGCCGAGAACCTGATCGGCGGTGAAGGCGACGGCTGGGCCCAGGTGGGCGCCGAGCTGGCCTACGAGCGCAGCGGCCCCGAGCGCTACCTGAGCAGCAGCCAGCTGCTGCTGGAGATGCTGGACGCCGGCGACCCCGACGATGCCCGCCAAGCCGAGGCCATCGGCCGCATCGTGGCCAGCTACGGCACCTTGCGGCAGATGAGCCTGGGCGTGGCCAGCATGCTCGCCCGCGGCGAGAACCCGGCCCTGGCCGCCAGCCTGGTGAAGGACCAGGGCGCCCTGGTGGAACAGGCCATGCCCGACATCGCCCACGCGCTGTTCGGCGGCCGGGTGGCGCCCGGCTCCACGCTCGACCAGGCCATGCGCTACACCACGCTGGCCGTGCCCTCGTTCTCCCTGCGCGGCGGCACGCGCGAGATCCTGCGCGGGATCATTGCCAAAGGACTGGACTTGCGGTGATGGCCCACCCCCGTAGCGCCTTCGGCGCTCCCCCTCAAGGGGGCGCCCCCAGTGGCCCGGCAAAGCCGGTTCCACGGCGGCCGCTTGCCAAATACCCAGGAGACATGGAATGAGCGACACATTGATCGAGGACAGCGCCGCCAAGCTGTTCTCCACCCAGGTCGACAAGGACCGGCGCCTCCGCGCCGAGACCGGCGAGTGGGATGCCGCGCTGTGGGCGCAGGTGGCCGACAGCGGCTTCCACCTGCTGCTGGCCAGCGAGGCCAGCGGCGGCTACGGCCAGGGCTGGACAGCCGCCTACCCGCTGCTGCGCGGCCTGGGCTACTGGCAGGTGCCCCTGCCGCTGGCCGAGACCCTGGTGGCGGCGCAGCTGGCCTCGGCCGCCGGCTTCGACATCCCCGACGGCCCGTTGACGCTGATCGAGCAGGGCCAGGGCAACCAGTTCACAGTGGCGGCCGGCGATGGCCTGGCCACGCTGACCGGCACCGCCCATGCCGTGCCCTGGGCACGCCATGCCACTGCGGCGCTGGTGTCGCTGGCCGATGGCCGGGTGGGGCTGCTCGATCTGCAGGGCGCCCCGGGCGTGCAGGTGCAACCGCACAGCAACCATGCCGGCCTGCCGAGTGACACCCTGCTGCTGCAGCAGGCCCGGCTGCGCGCCGTGGCCGCCAACCCGCTGGCGTTGGACCGGCCGGTGTGGACGCTGGGCGCCCTGGCCCGCAGCACCATGCTGGTGGGCGCACTGGAATCGGCGCTGGAGCAGGCGGTGCGCTATGCCGGCGAGCGGGTGCAGTTCGGCAAGGCCATCGGCAAGTACCAGGCCATCCAGCAGCAGCTGGCGCTGATGGCCGGTGATGTGTCGGCCGCCCGCGTGGCCACCCAGGTGGCCATGGCCGATGCCCCTGGCGGCGATCAGCACAGCTGCGCCGCCACCCACTTCTCCACCGCGGTGGCCAAGGTGCGCGCCGGCGAGGCCGCCACCCGCGGCACCAGCATCGCCCACCAGGTGCATGGCGCCATCGGCTTCACCCATGAGCATGCGCTGCACTTCGCCACCCGGCGGCTGTGGGCCTGGCGCGAGGAATTCGGCAGCGATGCCGCCTGGGCGTCGGAGCTGGGCCACGCCGCCATCGCCGCACGCGCCGCCGGCTTCTGGCCTGGCGTCACCGCCAAGGCCTTCTGACGACGCACGACAACACACGACGAGACACCCCCCATGTCCAACAGCTACCAAGATGTGCAGGTCACCTTCGACGGCCACGTGGCCACGGTGGAGATGTGCAAGCCGCCGCACAACTTCTTCACCATCCCGTTGATCCGCGCGCTGGCCGACGCGTTTGAAGACCTGGAGGCCGACCGCCGCTGCCATGCCATCGTGCTGGCGGCC
Source organism: Burkholderiaceae bacterium (assembly GCA_017999135.1). Lineage (GTDB taxonomy): Bacteria > Pseudomonadota > Gammaproteobacteria > Burkholderiales > Burkholderiaceae_C > Pseudaquabacterium. The sequence continues at coordinate 587 of JAGOBT010000319.1, read as the reverse complement.
CAGGGCACCAGCTTCTGCGCGGGTGCCGACTTCAGCAACCGCGACGCCACGCCGCCGCAGCGCAGCCCGCGCGCGCTGAACCCCATCTACGACGAGGCGATCCGCATGTTCGCCTGCCGCAAGCCGGTGGTCGCCGCGGTGCAGGGCCCGGCCATCGGCGGCGGGCTGGGCGTGGCGCTGGTGGCCGATTTCCGCGTCACCTGCGCCGAGGCCAAGTTCTCGGCCAATTTCAACCGGCTGGGCTTCCACCCCGGCTTCGGGCTGTCGGCCACGCTGCCGCGCCTGGTGGGCGTGCAGAAGGCGGCGATGCTGTTCTACACCGGCCGCCGCATCAACGGCACCGAGGCCGCGGCCATGGGCCTGGCCGACCTGCTGGTGCCGCAGGACCAGGTGCGCGCCGAGGCGCAGAAGCTGGCGCGCGAGATCGCCATCTCGGCCCCGCTGGCGGTGCAGGGCACACGCGACACCCTGCGCCAGGGCCTGGTCGAGCAGATCCGCCTGGCCGTGGCGCGCGAAAGCGAGCAACAGAACTGGCAGTTCAAGACCGAAGACTTCAAGGAAGGCGTGGCCGCGATGGCCGCGCGCCG
>JAGOBT010000318.1 GCA_017999135.1 Burkholderiaceae bacterium | reverse complement strand
GTGGTGGCCTGGAACCAGGCGGTGCACGACGCCATGCTGGCCGAACTGCAGCGCCAGCGCCTGCCCATCCTGCTGGGCGGCGACCACTGCCTGGGCCTGGGCTCGATCAGCGCGGTGGCGCGCCACTGCCGCGCGGTCGGCAAGAAGCTGCGCGTGCTGTGGCTGGACGCGCATGCCGACTTCAACACCAACGACCTGACACCCAGCGGCAACATCCATGGCATGCCGGTGGCCTGCCTGTGCGGGCTGGGGCCGCGGCCGCTGGTGGAGATGGGCGGGCAGGTGCCGGCGCTGAACCCGAAGTGGATCCGCCAGATCGGCATCCGCTCGGTCGACCCGGGCGAGAAGCGCCTGGTGCACCAGACCGGGCTGGAGGTGTTCGACATGCGCTACATCGACGAGATGGGCATGCGCCACACCATGGAGCTGGCACTGGCCACGCTGGACGCGCAGACGCACCTGCATGTCAGCTTTGACGTCGACTTCCTCGACCCGCCCATCGCCCCCGGCGTGGGCACCACCGTGCCCGGCGGCCCTACCTACCGCGAGGCGCAGCTGTGCATGGAGATGATTGCCGACACCGGCCGCCTGGGCAGCCTGGACGTGATGGAGCTGAACCCGGCGCTGGACCTGCGCAACCAGACCGCCGAGCTGGCGGTGGACCTGATCGAGAGCCTGTTCGGCAAGAGCACGCTGATGCGCGCCTGACGGATCAGGCCGGGCCCTGGAAGCCGCCCTGCCGGAAGGTGAGCACCAGGGTGTCGCGGTGGCCGCCAGCGGCGGTGTCGATCGGCTGGATCGGGGTGCTTTCGTGGATCACCCGCTCGTCGTCGAGCAGCAGCGCGCTCCAGGGCTCGGTCAGGGTGAAGCGCAGGCCCTGCGGGCCGCGGGCGTCGAACACCCGGGTCTCGCCGCCCTTGATGCCCTGGCGCGCCACCAGGATCACCACCACCAGGTCGACACCGTCGCGGTGCGCGCCCTCGGGCGTGGGCCGGCCGATGCCGTCGGTGGTGTCGATGCGAAACGGATGCGCTTCGACGTAACAGGGTTCGGCAGCGGACAGACCCCGCAGCGTGGCGCTGCGGGCGGCCAGGGCGCACAGCAGCTGGCGCCAGGCCGGATGATCGGCCATGGCCGCCTGCAGCGGGGCGAACCAGCGCTCGATGCCGCCGTGCAGCGCGTTGTACTCCACCGGCTGCCAGTGGGCACGGTGCGGCTGGGCCAGCACGGTGCCGGTGGCCGGTGTCACGACAAAGCAGCCGTGCCGCCTGCGGCGGTAGCGGCCGCCGTCCTTCAGGAAGGCGTCGGGCGGCAGATCGTCCCACAGTGCTGCCCAGGTGGCCATGGCGTCTGCAGGCAAGGCGGCCAGGCGGGCCAGGGAGGCGGCGTCGAGCACCGCATAGCCGCTGCCGGCGAGCTGGGCGTCCAGGTCGTGCAGGGCGGTCAGGGGTGGGGGCAGGGGCATGGCAACGGGGGCAGCAGACGGGCTGTGGACATGTCGGGCATGGCATTCTGCGTGAGCGACACCGGGCCGGTGCGCCATTAGACTTTGCGCTGGCGATCGCGCATGCTGCGTTGCCCGCGGTGGGTACCGGCAAGGCGACCGGCCCGCCGCGCCGCCCCTCCGCCGGCTGGAACGCCGAACCGCATGCCCCATCCCTTGCCAGAGCCCGCCCCGCCCGCGCCAGCCTGCCCGGTGGACGCCGCCGCGTTCGACCTGCTGCCGGTGCCGGTGGCCTGGTGCGATGCGCAGGGCCGCTGGATCGGCTGCAACCGCGCCTTTGCCGGTCTCACTGGCTGGCAGGCCGATGGCCAAGACGCGGCGTTGCCCGGCGACGTGATGGGCCCGGCCGGCCATGGCCAGGCCCTGGCGACGCTGCTGCAAGCCGGCGCCGACGTCGACCACCTGCCCTGGTGGGGGCAGACGCCGCAGGGCCGGCCGCTGGCCGGCCGGCTGAGCCTGCGCTGCCAGACCGGCTGGCGCATCGTCACCCTGCTGCCCCATGCCGACGTGCCGCCGGCGGCCGCGCCGGCGCACGCGGCACCCTGGGCGCCCGACCCGGCCCTGCTGGACAGCCTGGATGGCGACGCCCAACTGGCCCACTTTGGCACCTGGACGCATGACCTGCGCACCGGCGAGCGCCACTGGGACGCGCAGGTGTGGCGCTTCTGGGGCCGGCCGCCGCAGGCCGGCGCGCTGGACCTGACCGAGGCGCTGCAGGCCATCCACCCCGCCGACCGCGCCGAGACCGTGGCGCTGCACCAGCAGTCGATGACCATGCCGGGTCGCTATGCCCACCGCTACCGGGTGCTGGGCCTCGATGGCCAGGAGCACCGCATCCGCACGCTGTGGCAGGTGGTGGGCGACGCCCAGGGGCGGCCGGTGCATGCCAACGGCATCGTCTTCGACGACACCGAGACCTTCCGCCTGGCGCAGAGCGCCAGCGACGCCCAGTCGCAGCTGAACCTGGTGCTGGCGCTGGCCGACATCGCCATCTGGGAGCACGATGCCGCCAGCGGGCTGCTGCGCACCAGCACGCTGGGGTGGGCGCTGCTGGGCCTGCCGCCGCAGCCCGGCGGCCTGCCGCTGGCGCTGGTGATGGAGCGCCTGGATGCCGACAGCCGCCAGGCGCTGCACGCCCAGCTGGACGCCCGGCGCGGCGCGCCCGGCAGCGCAGCCGCCACCCCGGTCGACCTGGACACCGGCAGCAGCAGGCCCAGCGACCTGGAACTGCGCTGCCGCCGCCCCGACGGCCGTTGGCGTGCCCTGCTCACCCGCGGCGTGCGCCGGCGCGATGCCCAGGGCCGCCTGCTGGGCCATGTGGGCGTGATGCTCGACCTGAGCGACCGCTTCGACGCCCGGCAGCAGGCGCTGGCGCTGGCGCAGCGCCTGGAGATGGCCACCGCCGCGGCCGGCGTGGGCGTCTGGAGCCTGGAGCCTGGCGATCCAACCCGTGTCCACTGGGACGCCCAGATGCGCCGGCTGCACGGCCTGGCCCCCGATGCCGAGGCGCCGCCGTTCCGCGACTACCTGGCCACGCGGGTGCACGAGGACGACCGCGCCGCCGTGCGCAGCGGCCTGGCGGTGCTGATGCAGCGCAGCGAGGGCCTGCTCGACCTGGACATGCGCGTCGTCTTGCCCGATGGCACGGTGCGCCGGCTGGCCACCCGCACGTCGGTGCGCGGCGCGCCGGGGCAGCGGCAGTTCAACGGCGTGATGCTGGACGTGACCGAACGCCAGGCCACCGAAGACCGGCTGCGCCAGGCGCACGAGCGGGCCGCGCTGGCTGCGCGCGGCGTGGGCATCGGCACCTGGGAATCCGACCCCGCGTCCACCGGCGGCTGGTGGGATGCGCAGATGTTCCGCCTGCGCGGGCTGGACCGTCCGCCCGGTCTGGTCAGCGCCGACGAGATGCTGCAGTGGCTGCACCCCGCCGACCGGGAGGCGCACGCCGGCCGCATGGCCGCGGTGGTGCGCGACAACACGCCCAGCAACAACGAATTCCGTGTGGTCTGGCCCGACGGCACGGTGCGCTGGCTGGCGTCGCGGTCGACCCCGATGCGGGATGAATCCGGCCGCACGGCGCGGCGCATCGGCATCAACTGGGACATCACCGATGCCCGCAATGCCGAGGCCGCGCGCCAGGAGCGCCTGCTGGCCCAGCGCGAAAGCCAGGCCAAGGCGCGTTTCCTGGCGCGCGTCAGCCATGAATTGCGCACGCCTTTGAATGCGGTGCTGGGGTTCTCGCAGCTGCTGCTGGTGGAAACCGCCGAAGGCCGGCCGCCCGACCCCCTGACCTGGCGCAGCCGGGTGGCCCAGGTGCAGGCCTCGGGCGAGCATCTGCTGGCGCTGATCGACGACGTGCTGGAGCTGTCCAGCCTGGAATCGGGCGAACTGCCGCTGTCCTTGCAATCGGTGGCCCTGGCGCCGCTGGCCGAGACCAGCCTGCCGCTGGTGGAACTGCTGGCCCGCCAGCACGATGTGACGCTGGAACTGGGCACGCTCGATGGCTGGGTGCTGGCCGACCCGGTGCGCCTGCGCCAGGTGCTGCTGAACCTGCTGTCCAACGGCATCAAGTACAACCGCCCGGGCGGCCGGGTGACGGTGAGTGCGGCGGCCAGCGGCAGCTGGTGGCTGCTGCGGGTGGAGGACACCGGCCGCGGCCTGCAACCCGAGCAGCTGCAGCACCTGTTCGAGCCCTTCAACCGCCTGGGCGCCGAGCGCGACGGCATCAGCGGCACCGGCATCGGGCTGGCCATCGTGCAGGCGTCGGTGCAGCACATGGGTGGGTCGGTGCAGGTGCGCAGCACGCCGGGCCAGGGCAGCGTGTTCGAACTGGCACTGCAGCGGGCGTCAGCGCCGCAGGCCGCGCCGGCGGGCTTTGCCACCGGCGCGCCGCTGCCGCCGGCGCTGCCCACCGCCGGCCGCCGGCCGCTGGTGCTCTACATCGAGGACAACGAGGTCAACATGATGATCGTGCGTGAGCTGGTGCGCCAGCGGCCCGATCTCGACTTCGAGGGTGCGGACGACGGCGCCAGCGGTCTGGCCGCGGCACGCCGGCTGCAACCCACGCTGATCCTGCTGGACATGCAGCTGCCCGACACCGACGGCCATGCGGTGCTGCGCCAGCTGCGCGCCGACCCGGCCACGGCCGCCATCCGCTGCATTGCGCTGAGCGCCAACGCCATGCCGGAAGAAATCCGCACGGCGCGTGCCGAGGGCTTCGACGACTACTGGACCAAGCCGCTGGACCTGGCGGCCTT